>NZ_JAAGPM010000199.1:0-11007 GCF_017104865.1 Burkholderia sp. Ac-20349 | reverse complement strand
TGTGTGCTGACATCATTTATACAACCGTCCGCGGACCACAAGCATCACAGCGGCGAGCAACACGCTTTCCCTACGCGACGCTCGTCCGATCGACGGCGTCGGCACCCGACGCGAGATTCGGCCCGGCGGCCTGCCGGGCCGCTATCGCCGGCCAGACCGGCGAACACTTTCCGGCTTCATTAGCCGCCGCCAGATGCCCGATCGACGGGCCGGCAAGTTTCCCTCCTCGCTGTCATTCCCCGTTTCCCGACTACACCGCCTCTCGCGACTGATTGCGTCCGGGCAGCGTCGACACCGTTCGCGTTTCGTTCGATTCCCGTTGGCCCGTTCCGGCCTGATGGCGACTCATGTTCGGCGTGGTACACCTTGCTGCCGTGCGCGTGTCGTGGTTTTCCAATCTGCGTAACCAGATGTATCGCGACCCGCGTGCGCGACCGGCATGACTGCGGTTGCTCGCTTGCGCTTCTAGCGTCCCGGCCGACGTGCGCGTGGCCGCGCCCGTCAGGATTTCCCTGATAGCCAGACCGTCGCGCCACGCTTCCTCACCGCGTATCGCGGGTGCCCGCCGGTAGTGGGAAATCGAATGGAATCCATCGCAACATTTAATTGGTCGATTGCGAACGACTTCGCTATCGTCGGCAAGGCTCGCGTACGGCATCGCACCGTGCCGCTGGCCGCGCCTCGCCGCATGATCGCGAGCGCCGCGGCCCGGCCGCCGGCTCCACAAGCATGGGCCGCCGCGTCCGATGAACCGGACGAACCCGTCGCGAAGCCTGGCCGACCGAACGAAGGCGCATGCGCCTTCAAGCCACCCCGGCAACGATGTCCCGCCGCCGCATGCGTGCCCCACGCGCGTACGTGCCGCCCGATGCCGTTTGCGTCCGGGGCCGGACCAACCCATTGCCTGGATGCACTATGTCTAAGACAACGTATTACGCGCCGCATGGCGGCCACCCGCCGCAGACCGATCTGCTGACCGATCGCGCGATGTTCACCGAAGCGTACGCGGTGATCCCGAAGGGTGTGATGCGCGACATCGTCACGAGCTGGCTGCCGTTCTGGACGAACACGCGCCTGTGGGTGATCGCCCGCCCGCTGTCGGGTTTCGCGGAAACCTTCTCGCAGTACATCGTCGAAGTGAACCCGGGCGGCGGCAGCGACAAGCCCGAGCAGGACAAGAACGCCGAAGCCGTGCTGTTCGTCGTCGAAGGTGAAGCCGAGCTGACGCTGCAAGGCAAGAAGCACGTGCTGAAGCCGGGCGGCTACGCGTTCATTCCGCCGGGCGCGGACTGGACGCTGCACAACGTCAGCGATGCCGCGGTGCGTTTCCACTGGGTGCGCAAGCATTACCAGGCCGTCGACGGCATTCCGCTGCCGGAAGCCTTCGTGACCAACGAGCAGGACGTCGAGCCGATCCCGATGCCCGGCACCAACGGTGCATGGGTGACGACGCGCTTCGTCGACATGAGCGACATGCGCCACGACATGCACGTGAATATCGTGACGTTCGAGCCGGGCGGTGTGATTCCGTTTGCTGAAACGCACGTGATGGAGCACGGGTTGTATGTGCTCGAAGGGAAGGCTGTTTATCGACTGAATCAGGATTGGGTCGAGGTGGAAGCGGGCGATTTCATGTGGCTGCGCGCGTTCTGCCCGCAGGCATGCTATTCGGGTGGCCCTGGCCGCTTCCGTTACCTGCTGTACAAGGATGTGAACCGTCACATGAACCTGTTGCTGAACCCGGCGCGTTAAGCGTTGAGGAAGCAGTTGGATGTGAAAGCCCGCCGGGGGAATGCCGGCGGGTTTTTTTTTGGGGATTGCCGTGAATTTGCGTGCCGACACACTCAGACCCTTCGACCCGGCGTGACCGCGACGACAGCACTAAAGGTGCACAGGCACTCGTTGTACTCACAAGGCCTGTTCAAATGCCCCCGATCTTTCCGCATCGGATTTTTTGAGACTTGCGCCATTAGTTCAATCAGGTTAATTGGCAACTGTTCCCGTGCGTCTTACATCCCAGAAAAGTGGCTTCCAATTGACGGTTCGCTCTTTCAGAGTGACTTTTCCTGATAACCACATCAAAGGCAGAACCGGCTTAGGAATGCTTGTGGCGAACACTACCGTTGACGCGAAGCGGCTGGCACCAAGCTCCCATTTTCTGATGTCATCGTCCGCGATGTCGGCATATGCCACTTGCGCTTCACTCTGCTCTGTAGTGTTGGGCCGCGTCTTCTTTCGACGTAGAAACGGCAATACAAGTTGCCTGCCAATTTCTGAGCAAATGGAAATTGCCTCATCACGTTCCTGTCCCCATCCAACATCCTCACGAAATGCATATGGTTCCACGGCCGTATCGAGCAGTTTCCGGATGAAGTCATCGTCCTCTGTCAGTATTCTCGTTACCTCGCTCTCAACGCTGGGACGGAGAAATCGGAAGTGGTAGCCAGTGGAAGCTGCGCTAAACTGCACGCGACTGGATCGTTCTCGCCGGGCGAAGAGCCTTGCAGCTATCAACCCCGAATCGCTTGTTGCGCCATACCGAAAGTGCAATTGGAGTGAGCCTTGGCGAAATGGCTCTGACGCGTGAATAGTCTTCAGACGTCGAACAAGCTCGACTCCGCTCCAGAGACCGTCTTCAAAGACGAAGACAACGTCCTTATCCATCTCCGTTAGTCGATCTATCGAGTTAAGGTCAACCGCGAACACATCCTTGGACGGGTAGTAATGTTCGAGTATGTTTTTTATCGATAACGAGCTACTACCTGCTTCGTCATCTTTTATATACGCGTAGCCTACACGCAAGCCAACAATTTGATCGCGTGAGACAGAGAAGGCATCGCGGAGCTCTCTTTCTGTAATGACGCGCAACCCTTTTAAGAGCTGTCGTCCAATATTTGAAAAACCTAATTCGCCAAACTGTTGCACCCACTGTTTCGGTGTTGTAAGCCCCAGCGTGGATTTCTGCCATTCGTCGTGTGAAAAGTCCTCCCAATGCAGTCTTCTGGCTCGCAGTTCCTCCCCGAGTACTTTACACATGGTGACAACTGTATTCGTCTCTCGTAGTGGAATTTCCTCTTCTTTGAGGCGCTGAAGGTCCACAGCTAGATGTGGTAACGCCAGTACGTTACGCACACGCTGTTCCGCGTACTCCGAAATAATATTGTAGGTGTTATCATAGATAACGCTCGTAAGGTCCTCGCACGCGTCGCGTCGTTCTGGCAATACGCGTATCTCGAATGCAGTGCTCCACCCCGAGCATCCGAGTTGCGACATCGTATTGGTAACATCGTCTAGAAATCTACGGCTCACTAGGACGAGCGTCTTGTCGCGCTCGGCATACGCATAACGATCGGCCACGGCGACTTATCTGTTCCGAGGTAGTTGATTGATGATGTCCCAAAATACACCGGCAGGTAATCTCAATTCCCGTAGATCGGATATGGGTAGCGACGCTATTACGTCTGCGACAGCAGAACGAAATTCTTCTTCCGAAGAGGACTCCGATGTCGCTCGAATGTTCAATGCCGGGCTTGCGTGTCTCGATGAATTACTTTCTTTTTCTGTGGGCTTTATATGACTTATCGTCTCTGCCCTCGCTGCCGACTGTGCGCGACGCAAGAGCCTCGCCAATTCATCGCTGCGTCGTTGTTCGACTTGCCTCGCACTGAGACGAGCGACAAACAAGTCAATGATCTTCTCGACGCGGAATATCGCCCAATTTCTGTAGTGCTCTGCGCCCAGTCGCTTTACTGCCTGTGACCACTCGGAGAATGGTGCACGTGCATTGGGAATTAATACCCCGGGAGCGCTAAGCTTGTCGGAAAGATTCTGTGTATATTGCGCCCTAATTGCATCTAGTTCTTCGCGCGTTGCACTGTTAATCTCTCTCGATCTTTGGTCGAGACTGGGTGTGTCAACAACTTCAATAAATGGAGCAGTGTCGGTCAGGACGATCGTTGCCGACGAGTGTGAACGAACAAAAGTAGTCCACAGCCTTGCAGAATCCACGTCACTGAGCGTTGGCTCGTGTGGAGTTTTCTCATTTTTCCCAATGGTGTAAATCGGATCCGAGCCACTCTTTCCGCCGCGGCTTAACACATCTCCCAAATGCTGGTCCACGAAGCGGCTTAGTGCACCCGGGCCACTCGGAATGCCAACAACTTGACGAATATTCACGTCTGGAGCATTTTTCTTGATAAGATCCCACAACTTCGCGCCAGTGATAGTCTGCTGGTCGGATTTATTAAGAGAGTCCCTGATATTTTCCAGATCTCGGGCGAAGCCGACGTCAGTCATATAGTCCCCAAAATGATAAAGGCCCATCATGTGACGGGCCTTTAATACTTCAAGAAATTTCTGATGCTTTAAATTTTCAAAAAAGCATGTAACTTAGATCTACTTTTGTGGACAAATTGCCAGTACAGGTGTCCGGCCTATACCGCGATACCAAGTCAGCAGAAGGTCCGATGGCCATCCAGTGCAATTTTCCTCCTGAAGAGTCGGGTCACGCAACATGTGGCGGCCTCCGACCCCGCACTGCGCCGTCATTTTATACCGCATTTGAATTCTACGCAAGCATTGAGTCGCCACCCGAGCAGCGCGGGCTCGCAAGCCGGCTGTTCGGTCATCAAAGGTAGATCAATCTAGCGTGCTCCGGCGCAACCACTCTTGGGGAAAGCGCGTGGTCTTGATTGTAACGGTCCCATTTATTGATCCGCCGCTAACCGAGGCCTCGTAGGCACCGATGCAAAAATGTTGGCAATGGCAGATGACGTGGCGATTAGCGTCAGCCTACTTCGGCCTGTTGTGTAGGCGGAGGCGTCGTTCGAATGTCCTCTGGAACGTGTAGCTAAATGGAGAGCGGGCTGAAAACTGCCGGTCTTCCCGCATTCCGTAGGTATTTGCGATGAACCTGTTTTCATGAGCGATGCATATTTCTATTGGTCGTGCGCAGTCGCCGCGAGCGCAGCGACCTGCAACCGCGTATCGGGCAGCAGCCCGTCCTCGATCAGCCACACCGCCGACAAGCCCGACCACGCGAGAATCCATTGCAGCAGCCGACGTCGGCCGAGCTTCGCCTTATCGGCGACGAGCGTAACGCGCTGCTCGAAGCGCACAGAATCGACCGCAAGATCGTGCGAGGGATTGCAGAACAGGTTCGCGTAGTCGAACGCGCGATCACCGCGCAGCCCTTTCGGATCGATCGCGCGCCAGCCGCGTTCGCCGAAGTGGAGGATGTTGCCGTGATGGATATCGCCGTGCAGGACGACTTCGTCGACAGGCGGCCCGGCCAGCAATTGGCGCGCGACCGTAGCCGCGCGACGAAGCACGTCGCTGCCTGAGGTATCCGACAGCAGCGCACGGAACCAGTCGTGCAGCGGCACGACCGAGGGCGGCTCCGGCGCACGATGCGCATGCAGCCGCGCCACGACATCACACGCGATCCGCATCGCATCATCGTCGCGCCCCGATGCCGAAAAACCGGCCAGCGTCGGCACCGGCCGCGCCCGTTCGAGCAGCACCGCATCGCCGTCGTGCTGCCACACCTGCGCCGCGCCTTGCCCGTTCCACCAGGTCATCAGCGCATTGCCGCGACGCTCTTCGTCACACGTGGCGATCTTCAACATCGCCGGCCGCGATTGCCAGACGACCGGCAGCAGGCCGCCGCTCGCGGTCAGGATCGGGTTGCCGTCGGGAGCGAGGCCCCACAGGCCGAGATATCGATCGAACATCACGCGATCCTACAGGCGAACCGGATCGTGTGCAGCGTGGTTCTTCCAACAGTGCGTCAAGCGGTCGCAGGTGTGCCACGAACGGCCCAGGCCCCCTTTCCTAAATAAAATTTAGCCAGCCAAACTTTGGCTAAAGAATGTTCCGGTTTCGCGCCATCCCTTCGACAATGCGCGCCTTTCGTGACTGGTCGGTGCCTCCCGCGCACCGGCCGTCGCAGCATCGAAGAAGGAGCCCGACATGACCGACCACACCGCATCCCCGCCACCACCACCCGCGTCGCCGCCACGCCGCCGCCGCGTGTGGCGCACGCTCGCGGGCGCGCTGCTCGGCCTGACGGTCGCGTGCGTGGGTATCGGCGCATGGACGATCCAGCGCATCTGGACGCAACTGCCGTCCGTCGAGCACCTCGCCGTCTATCGCCCGGCGCTGCCGCTGCGGATCTTCTCGCGCGACGGCGACCTGCTGGCCGAATACGGCGTCGAGCGCCGTGAGTTCGTGCCGCTCGAACGCATCCCGCCGCTGATGCGGCAGGCGCTGCTCGCGGCCGAGGATGCGAAGTTCTACCAGCACGGCGCGGTCGATTTCAGTGGCCTCGCGCGCGCGACGTTCGCGAACGTCGTGACGGGGCAACCCGGGCAGGGCGGCAGCACGATCACGATGCAGGTCGCGCGCAACTTCTACCTGACGCGCGACAAGGTGCTGAGCCGCAAGCTCGCCGAGATCCTGATGGCGACCAAGCTCGAACGCGAATACAGCAAGGACAAGCTGCTCGAGCTGTACATGAACGAAATCTATCTGGGCGAGCGCGCGTACGGTTTCGCGGCGGCCGCGAACGTGTATTTCGGCAAGCCGCTCGACGCGCTGAGCGCAGGCGAGGCGGCCGTGCTCGCGGGGCTGCCGAAGGCGCCGTCCGCGTTCAACCCGGTCGTCAATCCGGCGCGCGCGACCGCGCGGCGCAATTACGTGCTCGGCCGCATGCATGCGCTCGGCCAGCTCGACGACGCGACGTACCGCGCGGCCGTCGACGCGCCGATCGCGCTGGCGACCACACCGCCGCCCGGGATCATCGCGGCGCCGTACGTCGCCGAGCGCGCGCGCCGGATGATGGTCGAACGCTTTCACGACGACGCCTATACGCTCGGCCTCGACGTGACGACGACGATCTCGATGCGCGACCAGCGCGCGGCGGAAGCGTCGCTCGAACGCACGCTGAGCCGTCAGCAGCGCGCGAAGCGCGATGCGCGCAACGGGCTCGAAGGCGCACTCGTGTCGCTCGACGCGGCAACGGGCGACATGCTCGCGCTCGTCGGCGGTGCGGATTTCAACCGCAACGTGTTCGACCATGCGCTGCAGGCGTATCGCCAGCCGGGCTCGAGCTTCAAGCCGTTCGTGTATTCGGCGGCGCTGGAAAAGGGCTACTTCCCGGGCGTGCTCGTCGACGATACGCAGCGCACGCTCACGCACGAGGAAACCGGCGCGCGGCCGTGGCGCCCGCGCAATTTCGCCAACAACTACGAGGGCTTCATCCCGGTGCGGCGCGGGCTCATGCGCTCGAAGAACCTGGTCGCGGTCAGCCTGATGCAGGCGACCGACGCGCGCTACGTGCAGCAGCACGCGGTGCACTTCGGCTTCGACGCGCAGCGCAATCCGGCGTCGCTGCCGCTCGCGCTCGGCGCGGGCGCCGTGACGCCGCTCGAACTGGCAAGCGCGTACAGCGTGTTCGCGAACGGCGGCACGCGGATGGTGCCGCGCCTGATCCTGTCGGTGAAGCAGCGTCATGGCGGTGCGATGTACGAGGCCACGGCACCCGCCGGCGAGCGCGTCGTGTCGGCGCGCAATGCATTCATGATGGACAGCATGCTGCGTGACGTCGTGAAGTCCGGCACCGCACGCGGTGCGCTCGCGCTGCGCCGCGACGACGCGGCCGGCAAGACGGGCACGTCGAACGGGTCGAAGGACGTGTGGTTCGCCGGCTACTCGTCGGGCATCGTCGCGGTCGCGTGGCTCGGCTACGACACGCCGCGCCCGATGGGGCGCGCGACCGGCGCATCGCTGGCGCTGCCGGTCTGGCTCGACTACATGAAGACGGCCGTCGACGGGCGTACGTCGGTCGAGGCGACGCCGCCGCAGGACGTCGCGCTCGTCGACGGCGACTTCGTCTACGCCGAATACACGCGCGGCACGTGCACGGCCGATGTGCCGTCGTACATCCGCAGCCGCTTCGCGTGCGGCGGGGCGGCGGTGGCGGCTGGTGCGTCCGGCACGCCGGGCGACCATGGCAAGCCCGCCGAGCCGATGCCTGCCGCGATCGATGCGGCCGAGCGCGAGCGCGTGCTCGACCTGTTCCGGACGGATGACTGACGCACACCATGCATACGCTTTATCTGATTGCGATCGTCGCGGAAGCGATGTCGGGGGCGCTGATGGGCATGCGCCGCGGGATGGACCGTTTCGGGCTCGCGCTCGTCGGCGCGGTGACGGCGCTCGGCGGCGGCACCGTGCGCGACGTGCTGCTCGGCCACTATCCGCTCGGCTGGATCGCGCATCCCGAGTACCTGGTGATCACGCTCGTCGCGGCGACCGTCGCGTCGTGGGTCGCACGGCATGTCGCGCGAATGAAGACGCTGTTCGTCACCGTCGACGCGATCGGCCTCGCGGCATTTACGATCATCGGCTGCGACATCGGCGCGTCAACCGGCACCGCGCCGATCATCGTCGTGCTGGCCGGCGCGATCACGGGCGTCTGCGGCGGGATGCTGCGCGACCTGCTGTGCAACGAGATGCCGCTGATCCTGCGCGAGGAACTGTATGCGAGCGTCGCGTTCGTCACGGGCGCGCTCTATGTCGGGATGCAGCACCTTGGCGTCGATGCCGGGGTCGCGACGGTGGTCGCGCTTGTCGCGGGGTTCGCGATGCGGATGTTCGCGGTGCGGCTGGGCTGGAAGATGCGCACGTTCGGCGTGGCCGACGTCGAGCATTGAGCAGGGAGGCTCGCCACCCGCGCGGCGGGTGGGGGCGCGAGCGATGCCGGCCCGGGCGTTCGGGTGAGCGCCCGGGCCGAACCGACCGTCAGTCGGCCTGCATCACCTGGAAGACGTTGCCTTCCGGATCGATGCCGTCGTACATCGTGTACGCGAACCCGTCATAGCGCTTGAGATCGCGCACCGTCACGCCGCTGCTGGCCAGCCGGTCGCGATGCGCGCCGATATCCTGGCCGATCGAGAACACGAACTTCACGTGGCTCGCTTCCGCGCGCGTCTCCGCGTGAGCGGGCGCCGCGTGGCGGAACGCCGGGCCGGCGAGATGCAGCGCGAGCTCGATGGCGCCTGCGCCGAGCACGACCCACTCGTGTTCGATTTCCTCGACGACGGGCAGATCGAAATACTGCTGGTAGAACGTCTTGAGCGATGCGACGTCCTGGACGTACAGGATGATGCGGGTCATCGGAAGCGGCATGGGGGTCTCCTTGAAGGGGATGCGCGAAGCGCGATTGATGCTGCGTGAACGTGCTGCTATCGGTAAGACCAGACATCGAGCGGTGCAACAGTCGTGCGGCGCAGGCCCGCGCTATGCAGGCACCATCACCGGCGGCGCGCCGTCGCCGGTGTCCACCATCTTCACCGCGAATCCGTAGCACTGCGCGATGTGGGCCGGCGTCATCACGTCGCGCGGCGTGCCGTGCGCGACGATCGTGCCGTCGGCGAGCATCGCGATCGTATCCGCGTGCCGCGCGGCGAGATTCGGATCGTGCACGATCGCGAGCACGCCGAGCTGCCATTCGCGCGCAACGGCGCGCACGGTATCGAGCAGGCGGTGCTGGTGCGCGAGATCGAGCGCGGCGGTCGGCTCGTCGAGCAGCAGGTAGCGCGGGCCGTTTTCCGTTGCGTCGTCGTCCGGCCATAGCTGCGCGAGCACGCGGGCGAACTGCACGCGCGCAAGTTCGCCGCCCGACAGCGTCGTCACGTCGCGGCCGACGAGCGCATCGGCGCCCGCGCGTTCGAGTGCCCGCCACGCGATGTCGCGATCGCGGTGCGACGTCGCGCCGCTGCGCCGCGCATGCGGATAGCGGCCGAGCAGCACGATTTCGTCGACGCTGAACGGGAACGCCGGCTGCGCGGCCTGCGGCAGCACCGCGCGCAGGCACGCGAGCCGCGGTGCATCGATGTGCGCAAGCGGTTCGCCGTTCAGCGTGATGTCGCCGGTCACGCGCACGCCGTTCGGCGCGACGCCGCCGGTCAGCTCGCCGGCAAAGGTCTTCAGCAGCGTGCTCTTGCCCGCGCCGTTGCGACCGAGCAGCGCGGTCACGCGGCCGGGTTCGATCGACAGCGACAGGTCGCGCAGGATCGCGTGGTGTCGACGGGCGACGTCGAGGTGATGGGCGGTCAGCATGGTCGTCGTGAGGGAAGGGTTAGCCGCCGAGTGCGCCGCGGCTCTTCCACAGCAGTACGAGAAAGAACGGCGCGCCGAGCAGCGCCGTCAGCACGCCGAGCGGAATTTCAGCGGGTGCGGCAACGGTGCGCGCGGCGAGATCGGCAGCGAGCGTCAGCAGTGCGCCGAGCAGCGCGGCGCCGGGCAGCACGACCCGCTGGTCGGGGCCGCACGCGAGGCGCACGCAGTGCGGCGCGACGAGCCCGATGAAGCCGATGATGCCCGCGCACGACACCAGCGCGCCGACTGCGAGCGCGACCGCGATGAGCACGCGCCGCTTCAGCCGCTGCACCGGTACGCCGAGGTGCAGCGCCTCGGTTTCGCCGAGCTGCAGTGCATTCAGCGAGTTTCGTTCGCGTGCGAGCAGCACGCAGCCGATCGCGACACACGGCGCGACGGCTGCCAGCGCGGACCATTGCGCGCCGCCGAGGCTGCCGAGGCTCCAGAAGGTCAGCGAGCGCAATTGTGCGTCGTCGGCGACGAACGTGAGGAGCCCGATCGCCGCACCGACCAGCGCGTTGATCGCGATGCCGGCGAGCAGCAGCAGCGGTAGCGCGAGCCGGCCGCGCGACGCAGCGAGCCGGTAGACGAGCGCCGCGACCGCGAGCGCGCCCGCGAATGCGGCGACGGGCAATGCGGCCGCGCTCACGTACGCGGAAAAGAGTGCGGGGCCGAGCACGATCATCGTCGTTGCACCGAGCGCGGCGCCGCTCGACACGCCGACGCGAACAGCTACATTGCCTACGCGAACGCGGCATTCATCCAGGTCAGCGGATTTTCCCCCGAAGAGATCGAAGGCCAGCCGCACAACGTGGTACGGCACCCGGACATGCCGAAGGAGGCGTT
>NZ_JAAGPM010000198.1:0-11020 GCF_017104865.1 Burkholderia sp. Ac-20349 | reverse complement strand
TTGGACGCGGCGCGATCGAACAGGACAAGCGCTTCCGACGTGTTGAGGTGCCTCGACATGTACAGGAAGCCGTCGACCCGCTGGTCGTGCCGGTGCACGGCGGCGGACCATTGTTGCGGGATGTCGTTCTGGTAATGCAGCACGAGCATCTGGCGCGCGCCGCGCACGGCGGCGAGCGGCGCGCAGGTCACGCGCGCGAACGCCGTATCGGCGAGCTTGTCGACGCGCGCGACCTTCGCGACCGGCAGGCCGGGCGGATAGACGCCGTCGAGGCCGCTCGTGACGAGCTCGTCGCCGACGACGAGGTCCGCGCTGGTCGGCACGAAGCGCAGGTCGAGCGAATCGCCCTTCGGCGTGCCGTAGATCACGCTGCGCAGGCCGGTGCGCAGCACCTGCACGGGAATCGCGAGATCGCGGTCGGTGACCAGCGTGACTTCGGACTGCAGCGGGAACACGCGCGTGACCTGGCCGACCACGCCGTTTTCGCTGACGACGGGCGCACCGTTCTGGATGCCCTGCTGCGAACCCTGGCCGATCACGATCTTCTGTGTGAACGGATCGCTCGTGTCGTACTGGATCTCGGCCGGCGTCGATTGCGTCGCGATATGCTGGCGCAGCTCGAGCACCGCGCGCAGGTGCGCGTTTTCCTGCGCGAGCACGGCGGCCTGGTTGGCTTGCGTGGACAGTTGCAGGTTGCGCTTGCGGAGATCGTCGTTCTCGTGGCGCAGCGACGCGCCGGTGACGGCGATGTCGGCCGCGCCCATGAACAGGTCGCGCGGCACGAGCGCGGCGCGCTGCAGCGGATAGAGCACGGTGCCGAGCACGCCGCGGACGATTTCGAGCGTGCTGAAGCGCGCGTCCGAGACGAGGAGCGCGATGGCGAGGGCAACGAAGAAGATGAGCCGCGCGAGCGCGGGCGGACCTTGCTTGAAGAGGGGCGGCGGACTGTATTCCATGGTCGGCGCCGGGCGCGTGTGATCGGTTAAATGATGCTCAGACGCGCAAACGGCGCGGCGGTTCGTTCTGAACGATCGATCCGGCCGCGCCGCGGGTGCGTCATATCAACGAACTGCCTAGACGATCACTCGTACGAGAAGATGCTGCCCAGCTTGTCCATGCGTTCGAGCGCCATGCCCGAACCGCGTACGACGCAGGTGAGCGGATCTTCCGCGACGAGCACCGGCAGGCCGGTTTCTTCCGCGAGCAGGCGGTCGAGGTCGCGCAGCAGCGCGCCGCCGCCCGTCAGCATCATCCCGCGTTCGGCGATGTCGGCACCGAGTTCCGGCGGGGTCTGTTCGAGCGCGATCTTCACCGACGACACGATCTGGTTCAGCGGATCGGTCAGCGCTTCGAGGATTTCGTTGCTGGAGATCGTGAAGCTGCGCGGAATGCCTTCCGACAGGTTGCGGCCCTTCACTTCCATTTCCTTGACTTCGGAGCCCGGGAACGCGGAGCCGATTTCCTTCTTGATCGCCTCGGCGGTCTGCTCGCCGATCAGCATCCCGTAGTTGCGGCGGATGTAGTTGACGATCGCCTCGTCGAACTTGTCGCCGCCGACGCGCACCGAACCCTTGTACACGATGCCGCCGAGCGAGATCACGCCGACTTCCGTCGTGCCGCCGCCGATGTCGACGACCATCGAGCCGGTCGCTTCCGACACCGGCAGGCCCGCGCCGATCGCGGCCGCCATCGGCTCTTCGATCAGGTAGACCTGCGATGCGCCGGCGCCGTGCGCGGCTTCCTTGATCGCGCGGCGCTCGACCTGGGTCGAACCGCACGGCACGCAGATGATGATGCGCGGCGACGGCGAGAACATGCGCGACTCGTGGGCCGTCTTGATGAACTGCTTGATCATCTGCTCGGTGACGGTGAAGTCGGCGATCACGCCGTCCTTCATCGGGCGGATCGCCTCGATGTTGCCCGGCACCTTGCCGAGCATCTGTTTGGCTTCCTTGCCGACTGCCTGGATCGTCTTCTTGCCGTTGGGGCCGCCTTCCTGGCGGATCGACACGACGGACGGCTCATCGAGCACGATGCCCTTGCCGCGCATGTAGATCAGGGTGTTTGCGGTGCCGAGGTCGATCGCCAGATCGTTGGAGAAGTAGCTGCGCAAAAAACCGAACATTCAGAATCCTGTTTCGCTCTGGGCCGGCCCTGCATAGCGAGCGCTGAGGGCGGCAGCGGAAAAAATAACAGCCTCGGGAAGCGTGGCGGAAGCGGCCGCCGCGGCGCACGAAGCTGCGAGTGATGTCTACCGGGGATCGCACGAAGCACGCACGGCTTGCCGAAGCGGGGCGAAACGGTGCGGGAAAAGGCTGCCGGGTTTGGGTCGAACGCGTAATGATACCTTATAATTTCACGGTATTTGAATCGAAACGGGCGGTATTTTTGCCGCTTCGGCCCCGATTTTTGAGGGTGGGATCGCACCCTCCAACCCCCCGCCGCAGTGCTGCTTTTGATGCGCTGCGCAGCCTTGTTTTTCCGGTGATCGCATGGCCCTGACCCTGACCGATGTGAAACGCATCGCGCACCTGGCGCGACTCGAAATGGCCGACGCCGACGCCGAGCACATGCTCGGCCAGCTCAATGAATTCTTCGGCCTCGTCGAACAGATGCAGGCGGTCGACACCGCCGGCATCGCGCCGCTCGCCCACCCGATCGAACAGATCCAGGCCGTCGCGCAGCGCCTGCGCGACGACGCCGTGACGGAAGTCGTCAATCGCGACGACAACCAGCGCCCGGCGCCGGCCGTCCAGGACGGCCTCTATCTTGTGCCGAAGGTGATCGAGTAAGCATTCGATGACAAGCGCGCCGCCGTCTTCGCGCCGCGCGCCACCCAGAATTCCCAGGAAAACCACTCAATGCACGCAAAAAGCCTGACCGAACTGCGCGCCGCGCTCGCCGCCAAGGAATGCTCGGCCGTCGAGCTCGCGCAGCTCTACCTGAAACGGATCGACGCCGCGCGCGACCTGAACGCGTTCGTCCACGTCGACGCCGACCTGACCCTCGCGCAGGCGAAAGCTGCCGACGCGGAGCTCGCGCGCGGCGCGGGCGGCGCGCTCACCGGCCTGCCGATCGCGCACAAGGACGTGTTCGTCACGCGCGGCTGGCGCTCGACCGCCGGCTCGAAGATGCTCGCGAACTACGAGAGCCCGTTCGACGCGACCGTCGTCGCCCGCCTGCAGGCGGCCGGCATGGTCACGCTCGGCAAGACCAACATGGACGAGTTCGCGATGGGCTCGTCGAACGAGAATTCGGCGTTCGGCGCGGTGAAGAACCCGTGGGACACGAACGCGGTGCCGGGCGGCAGCTCGGGCGGCAGCTCGGCCGCCGTCGCCGCGCGCCTCGCGCCGGCCGCGACCGGTACCGACACCGGCGGCTCGATCCGCCAGCCCGCGTCGTTCGCGGGCGTGACGGGCATCAAGCCGACCTACGGCCGCGTGTCGCGCTACGGGATGATCGCGTTCGCGTCGTCGCTCGACCAGGGCGGCCCGATGGCGCAGAGCGCGTCCGACTGCGCGCTGCTGCTGAACGGGATGGCCGGTTTCGACGAGCGCGACTCGACGAGCCTCGAACACGACGACGAAGACTTCACGCGCCACCTCGGCCAGCCGTGGGCGGCCGGCAACGACGCGGGCAAGCCGCTCGCGGGCCTGCGCATCGGCTTGCCGAAGGAATATTTCGGCGATGGCCTCGCCGACGACGTGCGCGCGGCGATCGACGCGGCCCTCAAGCAGTATGAAGCGCTCGGCGCGACGCTCGTGCCGGTGTCGCTGCCGAAGACGGAACTGTCGATCCCCGTGTATTACGTGATCGCGCCGGCGGAAGCCTCGTCGAACCTGTCGCGTTTCGACGGCGTGCGCTTCGGCCACCGCGCCGCGCAGTACGGCGACCTGCTCGACATGTACAAGAAGTCGCGCGCGGAAGGCTTCGGCCCCGAGGTGAAGCGCCGGATTCTGGTCGGCGCCTACGTGCTGTCGCACGGCTACTACGACGCGTACTACCTGCAGGCGCAGAAGATCCGCCGCATCATCGCGAACGATTTCCAGGAAGCGTTCAAGTCCTGCGACGTGATCATGGGCCCGGCCTCGCCGACGGTCGCATGGGATCTCGGCGCGAAGGGCGACGATCCGGTCCAGATGTATCTGGCCGACATCTACACGCTGTCGGTGAGCCTCGCCGGCCTGCCCGGCATGAGCGTGCCGTGCGGTTTCGGCGCGGGTGCGAACGCGAAGCGCCCGGTCGGCCTGCAGATCATCGGCAACTATTTCAACGAAGCCCGGATGCTGCAGGTCGCGGATGCGTTCCAGCGCGCGACCGACTGGCACAAGCAAGTTCCGGCAGGGGTGGGGAATGAGCCCCCACGCTCACTTTGTTCGCTGCCCCCCGAGGGGGCGCATGCCTCCCTTGAGGCGGCTCGGCGGGAGGCATGAATATGGCTACTCAATGGGAAGTCGTCATCGGTCTCGAGACGCACGCGCAACTGTCGACCGTCTCGAAGATTTTCTCCGGCGCGTCGACGCAGTTCGGCGCCGAGCCGAACACGCAGGCCTGCCCGGTCGACCTGGCGCTGCCGGGCGTGCTGCCGGTGCTGAACCGGGGCGCGGTCGAACGCGCGATCCGCTTCGGCCTCGCGATCGGTTCGACCATCGCGCCGCGCAGCATCTTCGCGCGCAAGAATTATTTCTACCCCGATCTGCCGAAGGGCTATCAGATCAGCCAGTACGAGATTCCGGTCGTACAGGGCGGCCAGATCACGATCCAGGTGCCCGCCAACGAAAAGGCCGGCAAGGAAGCGTACGAGAAGACCGTCAACCTGACCCGCGCGCACCTCGAGGAAGATGCGGGCAAGTCGCTGCATGAAGACTTCGCCGGGATGACGGGGATCGACCTGAACCGCGCGGGCACGCCGCTGCTCGAGATCGTCACCGAGCCGGAAATGCGCAGCGCGGCCGAGGCCGTGGCCTACGCGAAGGCGCTGCACGGGCTCGTCGTGTGGCTCGGCATCTGCGACGGCAACATGCAGGAAGGCTCGTTCCGCTGCGACGCGAACGTGTCGGTGCGCCCGGTCGGCCAGGAGAAGTTCGGTACGCGCGCGGAAATCAAGAACCTGAACTCGTTCCGGTTCCTCGAAGAAGCGATCAACTACGAAGTGCGTCGTCAGATCGAGCTGATCGAGGACGGCGGCGAAGTCGTGCAGGAAACCCGCCTCTACGATCCGGACAAGCGCGAGACGCGTTCGATGCGCAGCAAGGAAGACGCGCATGACTACCGCTACTTCCCCGACCCCGACCTGATGCCGCTCGTGATCGGCCAGGACTGGATCGAGCGCGTGCAGTCCGGGATGCCCGAGCTGCCGGCCGCGATGCAGCAGCGCTTCGCCGACGAATACGGCGTGTCCGCGTACGACGCGGGCGTGCTGACGTCGAGCAAGGCGATGGCCGCGTACTTCGAGGCCGTGGTCGCGAAGGCCGGCACCGCGAACGCGAAGATCGCCGCGAACTGGCTGATGGGCGACGTATCGTCGCAGCTGAACCGCGACGGCATCGAGATCGACGCGATCCCGGTCTCGGCCGCGCAGCTCGCGCTCGTGCTGCAGCGCATCGCCGACGGCACGATCTCGAACAAGATCGCGAAGGAAATCTTCGCGACGATCTGGGACGAGAAGGCCGACGACGAAGGTGCGGCGGACCGCATCATCGACGCGAAGGGGCTGAAGCAGATCTCCGACACCGGCGCGCTGGAAGCGATCATCGACGAGGTGCTCGCGGCGAACGCGAAGTCGGTCGAGGAATTCCGCGCAGGCAAGGAAAAGGCGTTCAACGCGCTGATCGGCCAGGCGATGAAGGCGACGAAGGGCAAGGCCAATCCGCAGCAGGTCAACGAACTGCTGAAGAAGAAGCTCGGCTGAGCATGCACGCGCGTCTGAACCGCGCTTGACGACGGGCCGCTCCGAACCAGTTCGGGGCGGCCCGTTGCGTTTGGTGGATGCGTTATCGTATGCACCACAGCGTCCAACGGAGGAACGAATGGCGAAACAACCGTCGCTCGACGATTTCCGCGTGCCGTACTGCACGCACGAGAAGGAAGCCGCAGCATTCAAGCTCGACGCGTTCGACCCGGCCGCGAAGCCGTTCTCGTCCGGTTCGAAGGACGACGACCGCGCAAGGTTGTCGGCCGTGTCGACCGAACTCGACGTGCAGCAGGAGCGCCTGCACACGCAGCAGAAGAAGCGCGTGCTGCTCGTGCTGCAGGGGATGGATACCAGCGGCAAGGACGGCACCGTGCGTGCGGTGTTCCGCGAGGTCGATCCGCTCGGCCTGCGCGTCGTGCCGTTCAAGGCGCCCACGCCGATCGAGGCCGCGCACGACTTCCTGTGGCGGGTGCATGCGCAGGTGCCGGCCGCGGGCGAGCTCGCGATCTTCAACCGCAGCCATTATGAAGACGTGCTCGTGCCGCGCGTGCTCGACCTGATCGACGCGAAGGAGTGCGAGCGCCGCTACCGGCAGATCCGCGATTTCGAGACGATGCTGGTCGAGAACGGCACGACGATCATCAAGTGCTTCCTGCACATCTCGAAGGACGAGCAGCGCGAGCGGCTGCAGGCGCGCATCGACGATCCGACCAAGCACTGGAAGTTCGACATCTCCGATCTCGACGCGCGCAAGCACTGGGATGCATACCAGTCCGCCTACCGCGACGCGCTCGCGGCGACGTCGGCCGAGCATGCGCCGTGGTACGTGATCCCGGCGAACTCGAAGACGCACCGCAACGTGATGATCGCCGAGCTGCTGCTGCGCACGATGACCGACATGAAGCTGGAGTTCCCGCCGCCGAAGCCCGAGCTCGAAGGCGTGAAGATCCGTTAAGCTGCCACCCTGTAAAACATCGAACTGAACGGAATCCGACATGATGCGAGTGATTACCGCCAACCTGAACGGCATCCGCTCCGCCGCGAAGAAGGGCTTCTTCGAGTGGCTCGGCGAACAGAACGCCGATTGCGTGTGCGTGCAGGAAATCAAGGTTTCGGCCGACGACCTGCCGGCCGAATTCGTCGAGCCGCACGGCTTCAAGAGCTATTTCCACCATGCCGAGAAGAAGGGCTACAGCGGTGCCGGCGTGTACAGCCGCCGCGAGCCCGATGACGTGATCATCGGCTTCGGCAGCAGCGAATTCGATACGGAAGGGCGCTACGTCGAGGCGCGCTACGGCAAGCTGTCGGTCGTGTCGGTGTACGTGCCGTCCGGCTCGAGCGGCGAAGAGCGCCAGCAGGCGAAGTACCGCTTCATGGACGAGTTCATGCCGCACCTCGCCGAGATGAAGAAGAAGCGCGAGGTGATCCTGTGCGGCGACGTGAACATCGTCCACAAGGAAATCGACATCAAGAACTGGAAGAGCAACCAGAAGAATTCGGGCTGCCTGCCGGAAGAGCGCGAGTGGCTCACGAAGCTGTTCGACGATGTCGGCTATGTCGACGTGTTCCGCACGCTCGACCCGCGCGCCGAGCAGTACACGTGGTGGAGCAACCGCGGCCAGGCGTATGCGAAGAACGTCGGGTGGCGGATCGATTACCAGATCGCGACGCCGGGCGTGGCCGGCACCGCAAAAAGCACGTCGATCTTCAAGGACATCAAGTTCAGCGACCATGCGCCGCTGACGGTGGACTACGACTACAAGAAGTGACGTCCCGCGCTGCGCCGCGGGCGTAGCAGCCGGATTATCCAGCCGCCAGATGCAGAAACGGGCCGCATGTCGAACATGCGGCCCGTTTCGTTTGGGGCGGCGATCTCGTGCGTGCTGCCCGGCGGCGCTTACTGCTTGATCGACGCCATGTCGATCACGAAGCGGTACTTCACGTCGCTCTTCAGCATCCGCTCGTAGGCCGCGTTGATCTGCTGCATCGGAATCGTTTCGATGTCCGACGTGATCCCGTGCTCCGCGCAGAAGTCGAGCATCTCCTGCGTTTCCGCGATCCCGCCGATCAGCGAGCCCGCGAGGCGGCGGCGCTTGAAGATCAGGTTGAACACCTGCGGCGACGGATGGTCGTGCTCCGGCGCGCCGACCAGCGTCATCGTGCCGTCGCGCTTGAGCAGGTGCAGGAACGGATTCAGGTCGTGTTGCGCGGCGACCGTGTTCAGGATGAAGTCGAAGCTGTTCAGGTGCGCGTTCATCTGCGCTTCGTCCTTCGAGATCACGACTTCGTGCGCGCCGAGCCGCTTGCCGTCCTCGATCTTCGACGGCGACGTGGTGAACAGCACGACGTGCGCACCCATCGCGCGCGCCAGCTTCACGCCCATGTGGCCGAGGCCGCCGAGACCGACGATCCCGACCTTCTTGCCAGGGCCGACGCTCCACTGGCGCAGCGGCGAGTAGGTCGTGATCCCCGCGCACAGCAGCGGCGCGGCGCCGGCCGGGTCGAGCGTCTCGGGCACGCGCAGCACGAACGCCTCGTCGACGACGAGTTGCGTCGAATAGCCGCCGAACGTGATGTCGCCCGTCACGCGATCCTGGCCGTTGTAGGTGCCGACGAAGCCGTTCTCGCAATACTGCTCGAGACCTTCGGCGCAGCTCGGGCAGGTGCGGCACGAATCGACGAGGCAGCCGACGCCGACCAGCTGGCCGACCTTGAAGCGTGACACCTGCGGGCCGGTCGCGGTCACGCGGCCGACGATTTCATGACCCGGCACGACCGGGTAGATCGTGTTGCGCCATTCGTTGCGGGCCTGGTGCAGGTCCGAGTGGCAGACGCCGCAGTAGAGGACGTCGATCTGGACGTCGAGGTCGCGCAGCGCGCGACGCTGGAATTCGAACGGGGCGAGCGGCGACTGCGAATCGGTCGCTGCGTAGGCATAGGTAGTGCTCATGCAGGGGGCTCCTTGTCCGGGATGGATAACCGGCAAAACAGACTGCCGTCGCACCATGTGGCGATGCGGCGAGGCAGGACGTCATCGTAAGGAGCGCGGCGCCGCGGCGAAATACACGAAGGTCTGGAAGATTTGCCTATTCCTCTCGAATTGCACGTCAACGGCCGTCAAAATGCTTTCAAGGTGCTACATTTCGAGCCAGATTCTCTTGCCGGACAGGACCGCGCCGATGAGCTTCCAGCCCCTTTTCACCGACTCGGACGACCGGGTGCGGCGCCGCATGATCGAGCTGCACACGCGTCTCGCGCCGAACGACGGCGACACGCCGGCGGCGCTCGACGGCGTGCGCTTCATTCGCGTGAGCCGTCCCGCACCGCGCATGCCGGTGCTGTACGAGCCGAGCATCGTCGTCGTGTGCCAGGGGCGCAAGCTCGGCTATCTCGGCGATCGCTCGTTCGTCTACGACGCGCAGCAGTATCTGGTGCTGTCGGTGCCGCTGCCGTTCGAATGCGAGACGTTCGCGAGCATGGTCGAACCGTTTCTCGCGATCTCGATCCGCATCGACCTCGCGGTGATCGCCGAGCTCGCGATCCTGCTCGACGAGACGCTCGGCGCGTCCGTCAGCGAGCCGCTCGGCGTCGATTCGACGCCGCTCGATGCGCCGCTGGCCGACGCCGTGCTGCGGCTGCTCGAAACGCTCGCGTCGCCGCACGACACGCGCGTGCTGGGCCCCGCGATCATGCGCGAGATCGCGTACCGCGTGCTGACCGGCGCGCAGGGCGATGCGATCCGCGCGGCGCTCGTCCAGCAGCATCACTTCGGCCGTATCGCGAAGGCGCTGCGGCGCATCCATGCGGACTTGAAGGCCGACCTCGACGTCGAGACGCTCGCGCGCGAGGCCGGGATGAGCCTCGCGGTGTTCCATGCGCAGTTCAAGCACGTGACGGCGACGTCGCCGATGCAGTACGTGAAGGCCGCGCGGCTGCACCAGGCGCGGCTGATGATGGTGCAGGACGGGGTCGGCGCTGGCGCGGCGGCCGCGCGCGTCGGCTATGCGAGCGCGTCGCAGTTCAGTCGCGAGTTCAAGCGGCTGTTCGGCCGCAGCCCGGGTGACGAGGTGCGCTGGATGCGCGAAAGCGGCGCCCGGCCGGTCGCGGCGGCCGTGGATGCGTAGGGCGGCGTAGCGATCGGCTTCGTGTGGCGCTCAGCGCCGCACGACCTTGCGGCGCTGCGCGCTGATGCCCGCGTAGTCGGGCAGCGTGTCGACGCGCTTGCCCACCGCCTTCGCGTACAGCGGCATGAGATCCGGCAGGCGGTTCAGCAGATCCTGGCGGCGGGCGGTGCTGTACGGATGCGTGTAGATGAAGCCCGTCGCCTTGTTCCCGCGGGTCGCGACCGCGAGCTTGTCCCACAGCGTGATCGCCGCGCGCGGATCGAAGCCCGCGCGTGCGGCGATGTCGCCGCCGATCACGTCGGCTTCAGTCTCGTCGGTCGCGTTGTAGTGGAGCGTCTGCAGGCGTTCGCCGATATTCAGTGCCTGCGGCAGCGGATCGCCGACGCCGAACAGCGGCGGCAGCGCGGCCGCGCGCAGCGACGTCTGCGAGGTCTCGCTGAAGTTGCTGCGCGCGTGTTCGCGCAGTGCGTGCGCGATGCCGTGCGCGAGCAGCACGCCGAGCTCATCGTCGTTCAGGCGGACGCGGTCGAGCAGGCCGCCGTAGACGAGCACCTTGCCGCCCGGCAGGCAGGTCAGCCGGATGTCGCGCGAGCGGATCGCGTTGACGTCCCACGCCCAGTTTTTCACGCGGTCGTTCCACTTCACCGAATACGGCGCGAGCTTCGCGACGATCGCGCGCAAGCGCTTCACGCGCGGCTGGTTCGCGGGCAGCAGGCGATTGCTGTCGGCGGCCGCCTGCACGATCTGCGCGTATTCGTTCGCGGTGAGCTGCTCGAGCAGCGGCGACGGGATCAGCGTGCGGAAGGCAATGGCGTTGCCGTAGCGGACCTGTTGCTGCGTCTGCGCATAAGCCTTCGCCGACGCGATGTAATAGCCGCCCGATGCGCACATGTCGGTCACGACGACGTACAGCGGCTTGTCCGGATACTTCGCGCGCAACCGGCGGATCTCGTCGTAGACCATCCCGGCCTGCACCGGGCTG
>NZ_JAAGPM010000197.1:0-11134 GCF_017104865.1 Burkholderia sp. Ac-20349 | reverse complement strand
ACTGGATTTCAGGCCGGTCGTCTTCCGTTCTCCCGCGTAGCGACGCGAGCGCGTCCGCGCGCTCGCGTCGCATGCGCGCCCGGCTCGCGCGACACGTCGCCTAGACGCCGCGAAACACCGGCGCGCGTCGCTCCGCAAACGCGCGCAGCCCTTCGTCGAAGTCCGCGCCTTCGCACGCTTGCCGGCGCAGCTCGGCAATCCGTTCGAACGCGTCGGCCGGCAACGGCCGTGCGTCCTGCAGCACCCTCAACTGCTCCTTCACCGCGTACACCGCGAGCGGCGCCTTCGCGGCGATCGTGCGCGCGACGTCGAGCGCCGCATCGTCGACACCGCCCGCGTCGGCCAGCCGGTTCACGAGCCCGTGATGCGCGGCGCGCTCCGCATCGAGCGGTTGCGCGCAGAAGAACATCTCCTTCAACACGTGGATCGGCAGGTTGTCGTAGAAGCGCAGCAGGCCGCTCGTCGAATACGGCAGGCCGATGTTCGCGGGCGTCATCGCGAAACGCGCGTCGCGCGCCGCGACCACCAGGTCGCAACTCATCACGAGATCGACCGCCCCGCCCCACGCCGAGCCGGCCACCGCCGCGATCACCGCGCCCGGATAAGTCCGCACGCGCCGCAGCGCCCGTTCGAGCGGCTTGCCGTGCGCGAGCGGATCGCGATCGTCGGCCAGTTCGCGCAGGTCGTGCCCTGCGCTCCACACGTCGCCGCTGCCGTCGTTCGACAGGATCACGACCGGTGGCGGACGATGTTCGGCCAGCGCATCGAGACGCGCGACGAGCGCATCGAGCAATGGCGCGTCGAGCGCATGCCGTCGCGCCGGGTTCGCGAACCGTACGCGCGCGATCCGCTCGCCGATCATGTCGACCGTCACGTTCGACGCCCCTTCGTGTTTCGTCGTGTCGCTCATTGCACGGCCTCCGCCACTGCTTCCGCCTGGAAGATCGCACGCCCGGCCAGCAGCGCGTCGATCGCGTCGTCGCCGTAGCCCGCTTCGCGCAACACGTCGACCGTATGCTCGCCGAGCAGCGGCGGCGCATGACGCGTGCGCGGCGCCGGCAGGTCGTCCCCCATCCCGCCGAGCGGCGTGACGACCTGGCGCAGCGTGCCGAGCGTCGGATGCGCAACCGGCTCGACCAGCCCGCAATGCGCGAGCTGCGGATCGTCGAACACTTCGTCGAGCGTGTTGATCGGCCCGGCCGGCAGCCCGGCGTCGACGAAACGCTGCGTCCATTCGCGCTTGCCGCGCGTGCGCAGCCGGCTTTCGAGCAACGCTTTCAGTTCGTCGCGGTGCGCGACGCGTGCGTCGTTGGTCGCGAAGCGCGGATCGTTCGGCAGTTCGGGCAGGTCCAGCAACTGGCACAGCCGCAGCCACATGTCGGTCGTGATCGGTGCGAGGTTGAGCGGCCCGTCGGCCGTCTCGAACACGCCGTACGGCGCGATCACCGCATGCGCATTGCCGGTGCGGCGCGGCACGTCGCCGAGGCTCAGATAGCGTTGCCCGTGCACGCTCAGCAGCGAAACGAGGCTTTCGAGCAGCGACGTGCCGACGTGCTGGCCGCGCCCCGTGCGCTCGCGCTCGTACAGCGCGGCCAGCACGCCGGTTGCGACCCACATCCCCGAGCTGAGATCGCCGATCGCGGTGCCCGTGCGGGTCGGCTCGCCGTCAGGAAAACCGGTGAGGCTCATCAGCCCCGCATAACCCTGCGCGATCTGGTCGAAGCCGGGCCAGTCGCGCAACGGGCCGCGCGGGCCGAACGCGGTGACGCTGCCCATCACGAGCCGCGGATCGCGCGCGCTCAGCGCGGCGTAGCCGAGCCCCATCGCGTCCATCGTGCCGGCCTTGAAATTCTCGATCACGACGTCGGCCTGCGCGATCAGCCGGCGCACGACGTCGAGGCCGGCCGGCTGCCGGAAATCGACGCAGATGCCGCGCTTGTTGCGGTTGCAGGACAGGTAGTACGTGCTCACGCCGCGATCGAACGGCCCCCATGCGCGGCTCATGTCGCCGTGCGGCCCCGACTCGACCTTGATCACGTCGGCGCCGAGATCGGCGAGCACCATCGAGCAGAACGGCCCCGACAGCGCGCGGCTCAGATCGACGACCTTGATTCCTTGTAATGCCTGCATTCCGGACTCCTGATATTGATGACTGGGTGTGGCTCGTTTCAGAACGATCGCGGCGCACCGCTCATTCGGGCAGCGTCTGGTGGCGCGTTTCGACCGCGAACGGCAGGATCAGGATGCCGAGCCCGAATACGGCCGCGGTCCATGCGACCGGCACGCCGAGCGATCCGTAGCCGTGAATCGCGGCGCCGAGCAGGAAGTTCACGCCTGCGCCGATGAAGCGGCCGACCGACGCGTTGAACGCGAACGCGGTGGCCCGTACGCGCGTCGGGTACTGCTCGGGCAGCCACAGCGAGAAGATCGCGAAATTGCCGCCGAAGAAACCGAGGAACGCGAGCGACACCATGAACGCCGCGAGCCCGTTCGGCTGGTAGAACGCCCAGCCGAACGCGAACACGATCGATGCGGCCATGCCCGCGAAATACACGCCGAGAGCCGTGCGCCGGCCGAGCCGTTCGGACAGCCAGGGAGCAACGAGGCAGCCGACGATCGTCGCGCACGACAGGATCGCCGCGCCGACCGACGCGAGCCGCAGTGCGCCGATGTGATCGATGCCCGCGCGCGCCGCCAGCGTGCTGACCGCGCTCGCCTCGTAGACGGAGCCGGCCCACAGTCCGACGATCGCGACGCCGACGAGGCTCGCGCTCGTCAGCGTGCGGCGCAGGAAGGCCGGCGCGAAGATCTCGCGCAGCGGATGCGCGCGCCGCGCGTCGGCCACGTCGCCGTCGCGCGCATCGTGCCGGCGCCACTGCCCCGGCTCCTTCACGCGCATCACGGTGAACACCGCGAGCAGCGCGGGCGCGAGGCCGCACAGGAACATCGCGCGCCAGCCGTAGGTCGCACCGATCGTGTAGTTCAGGCACGCCGCGATGAAGAAGCCGAAGTAGTAGCCCGTCTGCAGGTAGCCGGCGCCCATCTTGCGGCGATCTTCCGGCCAGCTCTCGGCGACGTAGGTGCCCGCCAGCGCCCATTCGCCGCCGACACCGATCCCGGCGATCAGCCTGCATGCGGCCAACGCCCACACGTCGTGCACGAACGCGGCCGCGCCGGTGAACACGGAGTAGATCAGGATGCTCGCGGCGAGCGTGCGCACGCGGCCGAAGCGGTCGGCGAGCGGCCCCCAGATGAACGACAGCCCCCAGCCGATCAGGAACAGCGCGAACAGGATCGAACCGTACATCCCGAGATTCGCGGGCGTCGCCGCGATGCCGGACGCCGGCAGCAGTTCGGTCAGTGCCGGAATCAGCACCAGCGCATAGATCACCGAATCCACGCCGTCGAGCACCCAGCCCGCATACACGGCCCAGAAGCCCTTGACCTGCTCGCGCGTGAGCGGCGTGCGCTGCGGCTTCGCGCCGGCCGCCGGCGCGTCGATCGCCTTGAACATCTTCGTCTCCTTGCCGGCGGGGCCGGCGCGTTTGCCGCGTCCGGTCCGGGATGGCCGGGAGGCTGGCTCTTTTGTGAGACGAGTATAGAAACCCCATCGATCGGGGAAAAATATGATATTCATCTTGCTCGATCGGATTGGCTTATGGCTCGAATCGGGAGGCGGCGGCGATGGACTTGAGGCAGTTGCGCTATTTCGTGAAGGTCGTCGAATGCGGCAACGTCACGCATGCGAGCGAGGCGCTGCATGTCGCGCAGCCGGCGGTCAGCCAGCAGATGCGCAATCTCGAACAGGATCTCGGGATGCAGTTGCTTGAACGCAGCGTGCGCGGCGTCGCGCCGACCGCCGCCGGCCGCACGCTGTATCAGCACGCGCTCGACCTGCTGCGCCAGGCCGACGGCACGCGCGAGCTGCTGCGCCGCGACGCCGACACGCCACAGGGCCGCGTGACGGTCGGGATGCCGTCGAGCACCGCGCGCGTGCTGGCCATTCCGCTCGCCCGCGCGGTGCGCGACCGCTACCCGGGCATCATGCTGGAGCTGATCGAGGCGCCGAGCGCCGATCTCGACACGCTGCTCGAACGCGCGCGGCTCGATCTCGCGATCGTCGTCGACGCGGTCGACACGCGCGGCATCGCGATCCACCGGCTGCTGACGGAGACGCTGTACCTGATCACGTGGCCCGGGTTCCAGGTGCCGGACGATCCCGTGCCGCTCGACGCGATCGCGCGGATGCCGCTCGTGCTGCCGAGCGCGCCGAACACGATCCGCAACCGGGTCGACTGGGCGATGCGCGAGGCCGGGCTGTCGTACGAGATCAGCTTCGAGGCGAGCTCGACCGGGCTGCTGTTCGCGGCCGTGATGGCGCAGCTCGGCGTGACGATCCTGCCGTGGACGGCCGCGCACGTCGAGATCGAGGAGCGCAAGCTCAAGCTGTCGACGGTCGCGCACCGGCTGTTCGCGCGCGACCTGTCGCTGTGCTGGCACGATACGGCGCTCGTCAGCAACGCGGTGCAGAAAGTGAAAACCGAGATCGTCCGGCTGTTCGACGCGCTCGGGCAGCGGCCCGAGTGGGCGTCCGGGCAGGCCGACGGCGCGTGACGGGTACGCCGCGTGCCTTGTGCCGCCGCGCCCCGCGTACTAAGCTCCGTTCATCCTGGGTACCGCTGACACCGCCACTTCTCCTCGCCGCTCGGTATAAGCGTCGGGGGAAGGAGGCCGTTCGTGTCCCCGCTCCAGTCTGCCTGGCTTTTGCTGGGCGTCAGTGTCCTCGCCGAAGTCCTCGGCTCCGTCGGCCTGAAATTGTCGGCCGGCTTTTCCCGCCCGTTCCCCTCCGCGCTCACCGTCGTCTGTTATGCCTGCGCGGTGTGGCTGATGGCGCTCGCGACGAAGCGCCTCGAAATGGGGCTCGCGTATGCAAGCTGGGCCGCCGCCAGCACCGCGGCCACAGCCGTGATCGGCATCGTCTGCTTCGATGAATCGGTGTCGTCGCTGAAGCTCGCCGGCATCGCGCTGACCGTCTGTGCGCTCATTGCGCTCAACCTCGGCGAAGCGGCCACGCACTGACCGGCGTCGGGACGGTCATCGGCGTATGGGCGCCTGGCGGGGCATTGACAACGCCCCCGGGCACCCCTTAACGTTTCGTTCATCGTAACCATTACCGGTTCAGCTTAAGAGGTTGTCGGCCCGCCCGTGCTCGACACCTCTGCCTTCGCCGAAGGCCTGCTGCTTGGCGCCGCCCTGTTCACGTCGGTCGGCCCCAAGGACGCCTTCGTCATCAAGCGCTCGATCTCGAGCCCCCATCTGCTCTCCATCGCCCTCGTCTGCGCAGGCAGCGACGCGCTGCTGATCGCGCTCGGCGCGCACGGGTTGTCGTCGTTGCTGTCGCAGCATCCCGGCGTGGTATCGGCCGCGTTGTGGGCCGGCATCGCGTATCTCGCCGGCTATGGCCTGCTCGCCCTGCGCTCCGCGATCCGGCGGCGACAGCCGGAGCACGTCGATGGGCCACGCCCGGGCAGCGAACCCACGCGGTCGCGCACGGTGCTCGCGACCGCCGCCGTCTCATTACTCAATCCGTATGCGTGGATCGACACCGTGCTGCTGCTCGGCACCGTGATCGTGAGCCACGCGCCCGCCGCACGCGCGCCGTTTGCGATCGGCGCGATGACGGCTTCGCTCGCGTGGTTCCTGCTGCTCGCCTATGGCGCACGCGCTTGCCGCGCGTGGTTCGCCCACGTGCTGGCATGGCGCCTGCTCGATTGCTTCGTCGCGGCGATGATGCTCGGCTTCGCGGTGCGTTTCGCGATCGACGCGCTTCAGGCGTCAGCGGCTCGATAACGCGCGAAACACGTCGTGTGCGCCGGCATGGAGCTCGAAGCCGATGCCCGGTGCTTGCGGTACGGGTGCATGTCCGGCGTCGACACTCGCGCCATCGGCCAGTCCGCTGAACGGATGGAACGCGAACGGATTGACTTCCGCGCCGCCGAGCCCGAGCGCCGCGACGACATGCAGCGAGAACAGGTGGCCGCCGTGCGGCCAGAATGCGTCGCGCCGCCAGCCGCGCGATGCGAAGTGGTCGACGATCTGCAGATAGCCCGGCAGCCCGTAGCAGTGCACCGGATCGAACACCAGCACGTCGCGCTCGGGGCGCAAACCGCCGTAGCGGTCGAGCAGCTTCGCTTCCGCGAGCGAGAACAGCGCCTCGCCGGCCGCGATCGGCGATGCGTAGCGCGTGGCGAGATCCGCCTGGAGCGGCAGGTCGTGCGGATCGCAGATGTCCTCGAACCACCAGAGGTCGAACGGCGCGAGCATCGCGGCGGCCGCGTCGACGGTCGTCGCGTCGTACGTGTTCATCGCGTCGACCGCGAGATGCGAACTGTCCGCCAGTTGCGTGGCCGCAGCTTCGATACGCCTGCGGTCCTGGTCGAGATCCGCGCCGCCGATCTTGATCTTCGCGTGCGTGTAGCCGAGATCGACGATGCGGCGCATCTCGTCCGACAGACGCGCGAGATCGTCATGCGGATAGCGGTAGCCGCCGCCTGCATAGACGCGCACGCGTGGTGCTGCCGTGCGGTCAAGCCGGTCGGCGAGCAAGCGATGAAGCGGCAAGTGTGCGATTTTCGCGGCGGCATCCCAGATCGCCATGTCGAGCGTGCCGACTGCGACGCATCGTTCGCCGTGCCCGCCCGGCTTCTCGCCGGCCATCATCGCGCGCCATGCGCGGAACGGGTCGAGGTTCGTGCCCGCTTCGTCCGCGAGCGTGTCGGCGGCGGCCAGCAGGCGCGGCGCGAACCGTTCGCGAATCAGGCCGCCCTGCGCGAAACGGCCGACCGATGCGTAGCCGTAGCCCGTCACGGGACGCCCGTCGCGCACGACGTCGGTGACGACCGCGACCACACTCGTCGTCAGGCCGCCGGACGCGATCGCCGGATCGGCATAGCGGGACACGGGAATCGCTCGTTCGTGGATCGCGGTGATGCGCATGGTCGGGGTTCCGGGAATACGTTCGGTGTTCGCAGGTCATGCACGCATGGTGGCCGGCGCGACGGGCGGATCGCTGCATCATAGGTGCTTGCGTAACGCCTTGCAGGCTCGCGAACGTCATGCGACGTGATTGGCAGCGTCCGAATCGCGCCGCTCCACATCGGCGTACCGACGCGTTCCCCGTCACGCGCTGCACGTGTCCTGCCCTGTCATCCGCGCCCGATATCGGCGGCGCCTGCCGATATCCGATCGCGCCCCGCAATCCGCGTTTGCCCGGGGCATCGCCGCTTCCATCGACATCACACGTGAAAAGTGTCGCCGCCGATCAACCGCGCGTCGCATTTGTTATGGGTTGCGGTCGGATATTTTCTAGATCGCGTGGTTTTGTGCCGAGAAGATACATGTCGTCAGGCAGGCCAACGCATGCGGAAACGCCGCGATGGCTCCCTGCAACGGGCAGCTCATTGAACAACAAACCAGATACTGGAAACAGGGATTGGAGGACGACATGAATGGTAGTCATACGGGCCTGGCGACCGGCCTGAAGCCACGCCACGTCACGATGCTGTCGATCGCGGGCGTGATCGGCGCAGGCCTGTTCGTCGGCTCCGGCCACGCGATCGCGGCAGCAGGACCGGCAGCGTTGATCGCCTATGCACTGACGGGCGCGCTCGTCGTCCTCGTGATGCGCATGCTCGGGGAAATGGCCGTCGCCCATCCGGACAGCGGCTCGTTCTCCACCTATGCCGATCGCGCGATCGGCCATTGGGCCGGCTTCACGATCGGCTGGCTGTACTGGTGGTTCTGGGTACTCGTGATCCCGATCGAGGCGACGGCGGCGGCCACCATCCTCAACGCGTGGTTCCCGGGTATCGCGACGTGGATTTTTGCGCTCGGCGTCACGCTGCTGCTGACGGTGACCAACCTCTTCTCCGTCAAGAACTACGGCGAATTCGAATTCTGGTTCGCGCTGATCAAGGTCGTCGCGATCGCCGTGTTCATCGCGATCGGCGGTGCGGCCGTGTTCGGGCTGCTGCCGGGTGGCCACGCGTCGGGCTTCTCGAACCTGGTCACGCACGGCGGGTTCATGCCGAACGGGATCGGCGCGGTGTTCGCCGGCATGCTGATGACGATGTTCTCGTTCGTCGGCACCGAGATCGTGACGATCGCCGCGGCCGAATCCGAGCATCCGGAGCGGCAGATCGTGCGCGCGACGAATTCGGTGATCTGGCGCATCTCGCTGTTCTATCTCGGCTCGATCCTGTTCGTCACCGCGATCGTGCCGTGGAACGACCCGTTGCTGCCGGTACACGGCTCGTACCAGCGCGTGATGGAACTGCTCGGCGTCCCGCATGCGAAAGCGATCATCGACGTGATCGTGCTCGTGTCGGTCGCGAGCTGCCTGAACTCGGCGCTGTACACCGCGTCGCGGATGCTGTTCTCGCTGTCGAAGCGCAAGGATGCACCGGCGTTCCTGCATCGCACCGATTCGACCGGCACGCCGCGCGCGGCCGTGCTCGCGTCGACCGCGTTCGGCTTCCTGACCGTGATCGCGAACTACGTGGTACCGGAACAGGTGTTCAACGTGCTGATCGCGACGTCCGGCGCAATCGCGCTGCTCGTGTATCTGGTGATCGCGGTGTCGCAACTGCGGATGCGCCGCATGCTCGACGTGAGTGGTTCGGCGCTGACGCTGCGGATGTGGATGTTCCCGTGGCTCACGTGGGCAGTCATCGTGTTCATCTGCGGGACGCTCGTCACGATGCTGTTCCTCGACGGCCACCGGATGGAAGTCGCGGCAACCGGCGTGCTCGCCGGGCTCGTGCTGATCGCCGCGTGGCTCAACCAGCGCAGCCGCGATGCGCAGTCGAGCCTCAGCCGCCGCGGCGTGTCGTCGGCCTGAGGACACATCGACGCGCGCAGGCAGGCGCGCGATTGCCGCTGCCGGCGAGGCGGTCGCATCGGGCTTCGCGAGTTTCGGGTGCGTGGCGCCCTGCGCCGACGACTGCCATGCCACGGCGATGTTTCCACTCGACCCGGCCGGCAATATCCCGGCCGCGTCGTTCACGACGTTTGTCCGCACGGCAACCCGGCGCGGCGGCCCACGTTGCCCGCCGGTGCGATTCGCCGAGCATCGCGCCGGCCCCCCTTGTCTTGCATCTGCGCGAGCAGCTGCCTTATCCGCGCATCATCATGAGTCATGCAGCACCTGTCGCCAGCCCGCCGGAACCCGCCATGCCGGCCCGTATCCGGTTCGGCTTCGTCCTGTTGCCGAATTTCACGCTGACGGCGTTCTCGGGCATGATCGACGTGCTGCGGCTCGCGGCCGACGAAGGCGACAACAGCCGTCCGGTCAGACTGTCGTGGACGATCCTCGGCGACATGGCCGCCCCCGTTCGCGCCAGCTGCGGGATCCAGATCCCGGCGTGGGAGTCGTTGAACGCGCGTCAGGAATACGACTACGTGGTCGTCGTGGGCGGGCTCCTGCATGCCCGCTCGGAACTCGACGCGGCCACGCTGGAATTCATTCGCGCGGCCGCATCGACCGGTGCGATGCTGGTCGGCATCTGCACGGGCGCGTTCGCGCTGACCCGTGCGGGCGTGATGGCCGGACACCGGATCTGCATCAGCTGGTTTCACTACTGGGATTTCATCGAGCGGTTTCCGTCCGTCGATGCGAAGCTCGTGGTGTCCGATCGCCTCTACGTGGTGGACGGCCGGCGCGTGACCTGCTCCGGCGGACGCGCGTCGATTGACGTCGCGGCCGCGATCCTGGTGCGGCACATCGAGCCGTCGATCGTCTACAAGGCGCTCCGGATCCTGCTGGTAGACGGACGCGAAACGGTCAGCGCGCCGCAACCGCATCCGCCCGGCGTCGCGCCCAACGCGCATCCGAAGGTGAAGCGCGCGATCCTGCTGATGGAACAACACATCAGCCACTCGATTACGATCGACGAGCTGGCGCGACGGCTGGACGTCTCGTCGAGACAGCTGGAACGGCTGTTCAGGGAAGCGACCGGCAGCGGGCCGGCGGCGTGCTACCGGGCAATCCGGATTCGCACGGCCGCATGGATGCTGACGCATCTGGACAAGAACATTTCCGAAATCGCGGCCGCCTGCGGATTTGCCGATGCGTCGCATCTCGGGCGCGAGTTTCGGCGCGCGTACGGAATGTCGCCGAGCGCGTATCGCGAGCGTCAGGCACCCGGCGCGATCGGCGGGATAGCGGAACCGGCCGGGCACGCGACCACGCTCGGCGAGCTGTTTCCGAACCGGAACGAGTTTTATTGAGCCGGAATCCGCCGCGGGTCATCCCGGCAGCCATCCCCGTTCGGGGGTATCGGCTGACGGGTGCGGCTCAACGTGTCGGAACGACCGGCGCCTTTTGCGCAGGCCGATCCGATCCATTCACTCAGGCGAACACGAAATACTTGCGCACCGTCTCCACCACTTCCCACGTCCCTTTCATCCCGGGTTCGATCACGAATACGTCGCCGGCCTTCAGGTGCACCGCCTCCTCGCCTTCCGGCGTGATGATGCAGTAGCCGTCGAGGAAGTGGCAGTACTCCCATTTCTCGTAGTTCACCTCGAACTTGCCCGGCGTGCAGATCCAGGTGCCCATGATCTTGCTGCCGTCCTTCGAGAGATAAGCGTTCAGGTTCACGGTGTGCGGATCGCCGCCGATGCGCTTCCACTTGGTCGCGTCAAGGACGGGGGTCGGGCAGGTTTCGCGCAAGACGGTGATGAAATCGGACATGTCGGCTCCAGACTAACGATCGTGTAAGAGAGGCCTGTCACGTTAGTTCGAAAGCGTGGTGGGGACTTGTATGCTTCCGACGCGGACTCGTCTATTTTCGACACGGGCGTGCGGGCGGGCACTCCGCCTCGGCAGCGATTCAATGGTCCGGTTGAGGATCGCCACAATGCCGAATGACCATCCCGCACGCTGCGCGGTGCGGCCCCGGCATGGACGCTCTGGCCTCGACATAAACCGGATCTTTCACGGCCGGGGGGGGTGTCAGGATTTCCGTGTTCAAGGCGGGTTGAGATTCACACGGATGGTCGAACGAATCGATCCTCGTAAAGGATGGCGAACTGGTTCATAGCCGCCTTCCAGTCATGAGCAGCACGCCCCCAA
>NZ_JAAGPM010000196.1:0-11231 GCF_017104865.1 Burkholderia sp. Ac-20349 | reverse complement strand
GGTGCCCGCGCCGATGGCGCGCCGGCTCGTCGACCGCGAGTTCAACCTGTCTTATACGACCGAGCTGCCGTCCGACAACCGGATCGTCGAAGGCGACTGGTTCGGCACCGCGGCCACGCCGCAGATTTCGATCGAGGCCGGCCTCGCGAAGACCTTGAACGTGAAGCCGGGCGACGTGCTGCGCTTCGACGTGACGGGGCTCACGGTCGACGCGCCGATCACGAGCGTGCGCAAGCTCGACTGGGGCTCGTTCCGCGTCAATTTCTTCGTGCTGATGCCGCCGCCGGCGCTGAAGGATTTCCCGGCCGTGTACCTGACGAGCTTCCATTTGCCGGCCTCGGACGCCGCGCTGCTCGATCCGCTGATCGCGCGCTACCCGAACCTGACCGCGATCGACGTCGCGCCGATCCTCGCGCAGTTGCAGCGGATGATGCTGCAGGTGGTCGGTGCGGTGCAGTTCCTGTTCGTGTTCACGCTCGCGGCCGGCGTGCTCGTGCTGTACACCGCGCTTGCCGGCACGCGCGACGAGCGTGTGCGCGAGGCGGCGCTGCTGCGTGCGCTCGGCGCGTCGCGCGCGCAGGTCAACGCGGTGCAGCGCGCGGAATTCGTCGTGGTCGGCGCGCTGGCCGGCGCGCTGGCGTCGGCGGGCGCGATCGCGGTCGGCTGGGTGCTCGCGTCGCGCGTGTTCGACTTCCAGCTGGCCGTCGATCCGTGGCTCGTGCCGGCCGGTATCGCGGCCGGCGTCGCGTGCGCCGGTGCGGCCGGCTGGCTGAGCCTGCATAATGTGTTGCGGCGCCCCGCGCTGCAGTCGCTGCGCGATGCCTGAGCATTGCCGGCGGCCTTGAATATCCCGTTTCCGACTATCCGTATGACCGATGTGAATGACGATGCGCCGTCGCAGCCGACGGCGTTCGAGCTCGTGGGCGGCGAAGCCCGCGTGCGCGAAATGGTGGACCGCTTTTACGACCTGATGGACCTCGAGCCCGAGTTCGCGCAGATTCGCGCGCTGCACCCGGCGTCGCTCGACGGTTCGCGCGACAAGCTGTTCTGGTTCCTGTGCGGCTGGATGGGTGGCCCCGACCACTACATCAGCCGGTTCGGCCACCCGCGGCTGCGCGCGCGGCACCTGCCGTTCCCGATCGCGTCGGTCGAGCGCGACCAGTGGCTGCGCTGCATGGCGTGGGCGATGGACGACATCGGTCTGCCCGAGCCGCTGCGCGAGCGGCTCATGCACTCGTTCTACGACACGGCCGACTGGATGCGCAACCGGCCCGGTTGATCGACCGGTACGCCGCCGTTCGCGTGCGGGACGATCTGCGTCTGGGCGCGCGCGCCGCGCGGCGCGACACTGGCCCCTTTCCCCAATCGATACGAGGCTCGCCCGATGACGACACAAGCGCTGTTTCGCGAAGACGCGTACCTCATGCAATGCGACGCAGTCGTTCTGGCCGTCGGCGACGACGGCATCCGGCTCGACCGCACCGTGTTCTATCCGCTCGGCGGTGGCCAGGCCGGCGACACCGGCACGCTGACGCTGCCCGACGGCGGCACGATCGCGATTGCCGATACGCGCAAGGCGAAGTTCGACGGCGCGACGCCCGACGACGCCGTGCACGTGCCTGCATCGGGGCAGGAGGCGCGCGTCGCGGCGCTCGTGCCCGGCACCCGCGTGGTCGCGGAGATCGACTGGCTGCGCCGCTACCGCCACATGCGCCTGCATACGGCCGCGCACCTGATGTGCGCGGTGCTGCCGTACGCGGTGGACGGCTGCAGCGTGACGGCCGACTACGTGCGGCTCGATTTCGCGACGTCCGACGCGATCGACCGCGACGATGTCGAGCGACGCCTCGCCGGCTTGGTGGTCGGCGCGCACCCGGTCACGACCGAATGGATCACCGACGACGAGATGGCCGAGCGGCCGGAGCTCGTGCGCACGATGAGCGTGAAGCCGCCGATGGGCCTCGGCCGCGTGCGGCTGCTGCGCATCGAGCAGGTCGACCTGCAGCCGTGCGGCGGCACGCATGTGCGCAACACGTCCGAAATCGGCGCGCTGCGGGTTGCGAAACTGGAAAAGAAGAGCGCGCGCACCCGGCGCCTCGTACTGGAGTTTGCATGACGATTGACACCACCCAAGCGGGCGCGGCGACGCTCGATCCGCAAGCGCGGGAGATTCTGGATTTCTGGTTCGGCGAGCCGGGCTCGGCCGAATTCGGGCAGGCCCGCAAGGTCTGGTTCAACGGCGGCGCGGCGTTCGACGACGTGCTGCGCACGCGCTACGGCGCCTTGCTCGACGCCGCGTGCGACGGCGCATGCGATCGCTGGGCGGGCTCGCCGTCGGGGGCGCTTGCGTTGATCGTCGTGCTCGACCAGTTCTCGCGCAACATCCATCGCGGCACGCCTCGCGCGTTTGCCGCCGATCCGAAGGCGCTCGCGCTCGCGCGCCGCATGGTTGCGGCCGGCTGGGACGCACAATTGCCGAGCGGACATCACCGCGCGTTTGCGTATCTGCCGTTCGAGCACGACGAATCGGTCGACAGCCAGCGCGAGGCCGTGCGCCTGTGCGCGGGCATTCGCGACGAGGCAGGGTGCGAGAGCTATCACCGCTTCGCGTTGCTGCACGCGGCCGTCGTCGAGCGCTTCGGCCGTTTTCCGCACCGGAACGTGATTCTGGGTCGTGCGTCGAGCGACGAGGAGACGGCGTTTCTTTGCGAGCCCGGTTCCTCGTTCTGACGATCCGGGCCGGCGGCGTGACGCGGGGGAGGCAGCGAACCCGCGGATTCACGGGTGCCTTGGAAACCGGCCCGCGGAAGGCGTGCACCGCGTTCAGGCAGCTGTGCTCAAGCTTCGCCAGGTATCCGGGCCAGCACGAGACGGCGCGTTGCGCCGTCGTGCTTCACTGCAGGTGCTGTTCGGGCGTGCGCACGTAGACGCGCAGCAGTTCCGCGGAGTCGCCCGGGCGGGCGCCGGACCAGAACGGTTTCCACTCGCTGCCGGGCGCCGGACCGATGGTCTGCTTGCCCTGGACGATCATCCACGTGCAGCGGGCAGCCTGCGCATCGTCGATCGGCGTGTGCTGGATCCCGGAGAAGTAGTACAGCATCGGCGCTTCCGACTCGCCGAGACCGACGCTTGCCATGCAGTCGCCGTCGTTCCATTCGAGCGCGAGATGCGCGTTCAGGTCGTCGAACACCGAGCGGTAGCTCTTCGCGACGTCAAGCCACGGCAGCAGCAGCGTATAGATGAGCCCCCACGCGACGAGCGCGCCGGCCCCCCACGACAGCGCGCCGCGCCACAGGCCGGTCGTGCGCAGCTTTGGCAGCAGCGTCAACCAGCCGACCGTCAGCACGAGCGCACCGATCACGAGCGGGGGTTCGATCGGCATCGTCCAGTCGAGCGGCAGCCAGCGGCCGAGCGGTGCGAGATAGGCGTGCGATGCAGCCGGATCGGCCATCACCGCCCAGATCGCCCAGGCGAGCACGACGACCGTGCCGAACAGGGCGCGGCTCAGGTAATCCCATGCGAGATGCAGCCGGCGCGGCAGGCGTTCGATCGCCTGCGCGGCGACCAGCGCGAGCGGCGCGAAGAACGGCAGGATGTAGAGCTGGCGCGACGTCGCGGACACTTGCAGCACCGCGAGCCCGACGCTGGCGAACAGCACCGGCAGCGCAATCGCCGGCGTGCGCCAGTCGCGCCACGCCCCGCGTGCGAGCGCGACGATCGCGAGCGGCGCGACCGGGAAGCCGACGCTCAGGAACGAGCGGACGATGAAGAGCGGCTTGTCGTTTTCCGCGCCGAGCTCGGGTACCGAGAAGCCGAAGAACCGGCCGACATTGTTGTCCCAGAACCACGTCATGAACAGCGTCTCGGAGCGCAGGAACAGTGCGGTCGGCCAGACCAGCGCGAACGGTGCGAATACGAGCGCGGCAACGCCGAGCGCGCGGGCGAACGAGCGGGTGCGGCAGGCCGGGTAGATCACGAGTGCGGCCGTGAGCGTGGCTCCGAATACGAGCGGCACGAACAGACCCTTCGCCATGAAGGCGATGCCGACGCCTGCGCCGAAGAGCGGCGCGGCCCAGCGGCCTGACGGCCGGACCGGCAACCCGTGCCGCATCTGCTGCGCGCGCGCGACATGCTGTATCACGAGTTCGAGCAGCCCGCAGAAGCCGATTGCGGTACCGGCGAACAGCGCGGTGTCGGTCATCATGTCGTGCACGTGCTTGATGACGACGAGCGTGCCCGCGCTCAACACGGCGGGGCCGATCACGCGCAGGTCGAACCAGGAGTCCGCGCGGCTGGCGACGCGCGCCGCGCGCGCGATGAAGCCGAATGCGAGGGCGGCGAACAGTGCGCTCGCGAGTCGCGCCGCGTCGTGCAGCGGCATCACGCGCTGCAGCAGCCAGGCGAGGCTGGTCGCGACCCACGCGTAAATCGGCGGCTTTTCCATGAACGGCAGGCCGGCATTGGTCGGCACGACGAAGTCGCCGGTCTCGAGCATGTGCTGGATGATGCCGAACGTGTAGGTTTCGTCCTGCTTCCACGGATCGTGACCGAGCACGCCCGGCAGCGTATACGCGCAGATCAGGGCGGCGACGAGCAGCCACGCGCGCCAGCCGAACAGGAGCGAACGCTCGTGCGTGGCGCTGGTTGCAGCGGTCGAGGCGGCGATCGGCGTGCCGGCGGCGTCGAGCGTTGCAGTGTGATCGGCGTCGGCGGGCGAGCGGGTGTGCGGGGCCGGAGCGGGCACGGACGTGCGTCGCCGGCTGGGCGCTGCGGTTCCAGGCATGGAAGGAATCTCGGGTCGAGTCGAGCCGGTCCGGCGACATGGGCTGGACCGATTAGGGCCACATCAAGGGGTAACGGACAGGTGTTGATGACACCTGTCTGAATGTCCGCTAGTAGACCACGGAATTGTTACGGTGGTTTACCGATCGTGTCACGGAATTGTGGAGATTTGTGGTGTCGTGACGACGGATCGTTTCGGGCGGCGGCTTTTGATGCCCCGCCGTGCGGAATTACCGGCCGCCGCCGACGTCGAGCAGAGCGCCCGTCGTGTAAGACGCCGCGTCGCCAAGCAGCCAGACGATCGCTTCGGCGATCTCCTGTGCTTCGCCCGCGCGGCCGAGCGGCGTGCTTGCGCCGAGGCGGGCCGCACGGCCCGGCTGGCCGCCGCTCGCGTGGATTTCGGTCTCGATCAGGCCGGGACGTACCGCGTTGACGCGCACGCCGTGCGGGCCGAGTTCCTTCGCCAGACCGATCGTCAGCGAGTCGACCGCGCCTTTCGACCCCGCATAGTCGACGTATTCGTTCGGCGAGCCGAGCCGGGAGGCGATCGACGATACGTTGACGATCGCGCCCCCGCGGCCGCCACGGTCGGTGGACAGCCGGCGCGCGGCTTCGCGTGCGCACAGGTACGCGCCGAGCACGTTGGTGTCGAACATCCGCCGCAGCCGGTCGGCCGGCATGTCGGCGAGCGGCATCGACGGCGCGACGATGCCCGCGTTGTTGACGAGCGCGTCGAAGCGTCCGAATGCGGACGTGACGGTGTCGAACATCGCGACGACGTCGGCTTCGTTCGCGACGTCGCCCGCGACGACGCATGCACGGCCGCCCGCGTCGCGGACGGACTGCGCGGTGAGCTCGGCCGCCGCGGCGTCGCGCGCGTAGTTGATGCCGACGTCCCAACCGCGCTCGGCAGCGAGCACGGCGGTCGCGCGGCCGATGCCACGGCTTGCGCCGGTGATGAGGACGGCCTTGCGCTCGGACGGTGCGGTCATCGTGTGCGGGTTCCGGTGACGGTTACTTGGCTGCGTCAGGTGCCCACTTGTCGCGGGCGGGCGGCTGGTAGCGACGCAGTCGCTCGATCAGCTCGACGGGTTCCGATTCGACGCACAGTGCGTCGAAGTAGGCCGGACGCATGAAGCCCTCGTCGACCGTATGGCGCAGCAGCGCGATCAGCGGATCGTAGAACGAATCGATGTTGTAGAGCGCGACGGGCTTGCGGTGATAGCCGAGCTGCGCCCACGTGTAGACCTCGAAGAGCTCCTCGAGCGTGCCGGCGCCGCCAGGCATCGCGACGAACGCGTCGGAAAGGTCGGCCATCATTTTCTTGCGGTGATGCATGTCGGGCACGACGTGCAGTTCGGACAGCCCCGTATGGCCGACTTCCTTGTCGACGAGCAGTTCGGGGATCACGCCGACCGCACGGCCGCCGGCTGCCATCACTTCGTCCGCGATCACGCCCATCAGGCCGACCCGGCCGCCGCCGTAGACGAGCGTGAGGCCCGCGTCGACGAGCGCGCGGCCGAAGGCACGCGCGGCGTCGGCATAGACGGGCCGCACGCCGGACGACGAGCCGCAGTAAACGCAGACTGCCTTCATTGCTTGGAATCCTTGGCGGGGGTGTGTCCGCCGGCGGCGCGAGGCGAACCGTCGCGCGGCGGCAGGTAGTCGGTGAACTGGCGCTTCGGCAGCTTGCCGGAGACCAGGTCGTCGAACAGCTGGCGCGACCGGCCGCGCAGGTACGGCGCCATCACGGAGATCACGTGCATGCTGACCTGGTGCAGTTCCTCGCGGATCGCGTCCTGGTCGTTGTACTTGCGCGGATGCATCACGTACTGATACGACAGCCAGTACGTCGAAATGACGGCCATGTTGGTGGCGATGACCTCGATCTCGGTGGGCGTCGCGACCATCTCGGCGTCGGACACGAGCAGCTCGCACATGTCGTGCGCGAAGCGCACCTTGTGGCTGATGATCTGCTTGAAATGTGTCTCGAGCGTGCGGTTGCGGGCGAGCAGGTCGTTGAGGTCGCGATACAGGAACCGGTAGGTCCACATGAAATCGGCCATGTACTGCAGGTACGACCAGGTTTCGTCGATGGTCGGACGATGATCTTCGGGAAAGCGCAGCCGCCGTTCGATCTGCTGCTCGAACTGCGCGAAGATGCTGTTGATGATGTCGTCCTTGTTGCGGAAATGGTAGTACAGGTTGCCTGGACTGATTTCCATTTCCTCGGCGATCGTCGTGGTCGTGACGTTCGGCTCGCCGATCTCGTTGAAGAGTTTCAACGACAACTCGAGAATCCGTTCGCGGGTGCGGCGGGGAGGTTTCGCTTCCATGTCGTCCGGCCCTGTGTGTGCCGGACTGGCGGGCGCTGCAATCGATGCTGCGTGATTCGTCCGGCGCGGGTTGCTGTTCTATGTCTAGCGGACGATTATAAACCGGGGTTTCGCCACATCGGGGCATTTCGTATTCATCGCCCCCGCGCGGCGCATGGTGCAGCGCCGCACACGGGCGGTGCGCCGGGTGCCCGCAGGGCAGCCGTCTAGAAGCCGAGCCAGCGTGCGACGACCGGGCCGAGCACGAAGCCCCACGTCGTCACGCACGCGAACAGCGCGACCGTCACGGCGGCGCTGCCGAGGTCCTTCGCGCGCTTGGAGAGTTCGTGGCGCTCGAGCGAGATGCGATCGATCGCGGCCTCGACGCTCGAGTTCAGCAGCTCGACGATCAGCACCAGCAGCACCGACGCGATCAGCAGCGCGCGCGAGGCGGCCGGCACCGGCGCGAATGCGCCGATCGGGAGCATCAGCGCGGCGAGCGTGAGTTCCTGGCGAAACGCGCTCTCCTCGCGGATCGCGACGCGAAAGCCGTTCAGCGAATGCTTGAGGGCGTACCAGGCGCGCGTGATGCCGCGGTGGCGCTTGTACGGGTTCGGCGGCAGCGGCGTCAGTTGATCGTCGGGGCCGAGCGGTTCGTGCGCGTGCACGTCCGCTTCGGCGTGCGGCTCGTCCTCGTCGAACGGGCGGTGCCGTTGCGGCGTGGCGTCGGGGGGCGGGGTCTTGTCGTTCAGGTCTCGTTTCAAACGGCGGCACCTTCGGCTGGCGAGTACGCGGTCTTCGGCAGCGGCTTCAGATGCGACGCGAACTGTTCGGATGCCGCGCGCCAGGAGAAGCGTTCGGCCCACGCGCGCGCAGTCGTGCGTTCGATCTTCAGCGCCTCGAGACAGGCTTCCTGCAGGTCCTCGTGCATCGCGCCGGCATCGCTTTCGCCGAGCACGTCGATCGGCCCCGTCACGGGATAGGCGGCCACCGGCGTGCCGCAGGCGAGCGCCTCGAGCAGCACGAGGCCGAACGTGTCGGTGCGACTCGGGAACACGAACACGTCGGCCGCAGCATACACCTTCGCGAGCTCGGCCTGTGACAGCACGCCGAGATAGTTCGCTTCCGGATAGCGCGACTTCAGTTCCGCGAGCGCGGGGCCTTCGCCCGCGACCCACTTCGAGCCGGGCAGGTCGAGGCGCAGGAACGCCTCGACGTTCTTTTCGATCGCGACGCGGCCCACGTACAGGAAGATCGGCCGCGCGGTATTGAGTACCTTCGACTCCATCGGCCGGAACACGTCGAGATCGACGCCGCGGGTCCACAGCACGACGTTCGTGAAGCCGAATTTCTCGAGGTCCTGCTTGACGACCGGCGTCGGCGCCATCACCGCGAGCGACGGGCCGTGGAACCAGTGCAGGAAGCGGTAGGTCGCGGCGAGCGGGATGCCGAAGCGCGCCTGCACGTATTCCGGAAAGCGCGTGTGGTACGCGGTCGTGTACGGCAGCTTGCGCGCGCGCGCATAGCGTCGCGCGGCGAGGCCGAGCGGGCCTTCGGTCGCGATGTGCAGCGCGTCGGGTGCGAATGCATCGATCCGCGCGCGCAGCTTGCGGTACGGCAGGATCGACAGGCGGATCTCGGGGTAGGTCGGGCAGGGCACCGTGCGGAATTCCAGCGGCGTCAGCATTTCGACGCGGTGGCCGAGCGCGGTGAGTTCGCGCGACGTGCTCTTCAGCGTGCGCACGACGCCGTTGACCTGCGGTTCCCACGCGTCGGTGACGATCATGATCTTCATCGCGGCTTTGTCCTGTAAGTAGGGGTGTGTCAGGCAGTGGCCTTGGCCTTGCGCGACGTGGTCTCCGACGGTGCGGCGCGCATCACCGTCCAGTAGACGATCTTCAGTTCGCCTTCCATCGTTTCGACGAGCGCGGACAGGCTTTCGACCCAGTCGCCGTCGTTGCAGTACAGCACGCCGTCGATGTCGCGGATCTCCGCCTTGTGGATGTGGCCGCACACGACGCCGTCGCAGCCGCGGCGACGCGCCTCGTCGGTCATCACCGTCTCGAACTGCGAGATGAAGTTGACGGCGTTCTTGACCTGGTGCTTCAGGTACTGCGACAGCGACCAGTACTGGAAGCCGAGCCGGCTGCGGATCCGGTTGAACCAGCGGTTCAGCACGAGGATCAGCGTGTAGAGCGTGTCGCCGAGGTACGCGAGCCATTTCGCGTGCTGGATCACGCCGTCGAACAGGTCGCCGTGCACGATCCACAAACGTTTGCCGGCGAGCGTCGTGTGGAATGCCTCGCCGCGCACCTGGATGTCGCCGAACGCGAGGTCGCAGAACTGCCGCGCCCCTTCGTCGTGGTTGCCGGGGATGTAGACGACCTGCGTCCCCTTGCGCGCCTTGCGCAGGATCTTCTGCACGACGTCGTTGTGCGCCTGCGGCCAGTACCAGCCCTTCTTCAGCTGCCAGCCGTCGATGATGTCGCCGACGAGGTACAGGTACTCCGAATCGTTGTGGCGCAGGAAGTCGAGCAGGTACGGCGCCTGGCAGCCGCTCGAGCCGAGGTGGATGTCGGACAGCCAGATGGTGCGGTAGCGATGGGTGGACGAATCGGGGTCCTCATGCTGCGTGGCGTGCCCGGCAGGCGGGTCTTGCGACACCAGCCCGTCGGTTGCGGCAGAACCGGACAGAAAAGCGGTGGCGGCGCGGGCGCCGATGGGGTGACGGAACAGGGAGGTCGCGGACGTTTTCTGGCCCATGCATGACTCGCGCCGGTTGACATTACCGGCATTCCGCCATGCGGGCGTGACTGTGCCGTGACAGTCACGAGACGTTCTTATTACGACCGCTGTAGGGTGTTTAGCAGTGAATGACGGGACGTTGCGTAACCTGCCGTACGGAACGTCCGATCGTTGTCCGGCAAGGCTGTCGGGGCGGGTGGGCGCTGCCCCGGCGAGGTGTTTTCGTCTGGCGAATGCGGCGCGTCAGCGTGGTATCGCGACGACGCGCGTGCGTGCGATCCGGTCGTGCGGAAACTGCCGGCCGGCATGCAGCCGGGCGGCGCCGGCCCACGCGACGATCCACGCCGCGGTGAGCGCGAGCGTGACGGGCACCGACAGGCCGAGGAGCGGATGCAGCGCGAGCGGCGGCAGGAACCACAGCCAGCCGAGCGCATAGCGGACGAGCGCGTGGCCCGCGCGCAGCGGCCGGCCGCTCGACGATTCGAGCCGCAGCCGCCAGGTCTTCATCGGCAGCGTCTGGCCGCCGTGCGTCCAGAACCAGACGAAGTACGCGCCGACCACGAGCGCGATCCAGGCGGCGAGCAGGTTGTGATGGACGAGGCCGTTGCGTTGCTGCGTCGCGAGGCTGAACGCGAGCCCGGCGAAGAACACCACGCCGAACAGCAGCACGCCTTCGTAGAGCAGCGCGGCGAGGCGTCGCCGCACGGTCGGCGCGGCGGCCGGGGTTTCGGGGGCGCGGGCGTTCGCCACGGGCGCTCAGGAGCCCTTGAACAGCGAGGGGGCGTCGGCGGGCGACACCGGCGCCACGGCAGCCGGTGCGGATGCGGTGCCGGCCGTCGACGACGCGGGCACCGGCGGCGCGACGGCGGCCGAGACGGGCGCCGGTGCGGTGGCTGCGCCGCTTGCCGCGTGTTCGTGCGAATTGACGAGGCGGCGGACGTCACGGTCGGCGACGGTCGGCGGTGCGCTGACGACGCTCGGTCGGCGGCGGCGCTCGGCGGCCGCGAGACGTTGCTTCTGCTCTTCGGGGAGTTGCTGGTACGCCTTCCACGCACGCTCGCGCGCCTGAGCGGAAAGCTCCTTCGCGCTCTGGTAGTTTTCGCGCGCGACGCGGCGCTGCTCGGGCGTCATCCGCGCCCATTCGGTCATCCGGTCCTGCAGGCGTTTTTGATCATCGGGCGTCAACTTCGCGAAACGCGATGCGATCTTGAGCCATTTGCGCTTGCGGGCGTCGCTGAAGCCGTCCCACTGGTCGGCGAACGGCGCGCCAAGCGGGTATTGATGCGATGGCGTCGTATAGATCAGCCGCGGCGGCCGGGTGCGCCACTGTTCGTCGGTGGGCGCCATCCCTTCGTGGTCGACCTCGATCGGCACGAGCGCCAGGCCGGT
>NZ_JAAGPM010000195.1:0-11378 GCF_017104865.1 Burkholderia sp. Ac-20349 | reverse complement strand
TGCCGGACGGTCGCGTGGAACGCCTTCAGCTGATCGAACACGACTCGGCCTCTCCCCTCTGTATCGCGCGTCAGCGTAGCGCATGCGTATGTCGGCCGGATGAAAGGCGCGTCGTGTGCCACTTCGAGGCAATAGCCGAGGCCGCGCACGGTCGAGATCCGTACGCCGCTGGGTTCGATCTTCTTGCGCAGCCGGTGCACGTAGACTTCGATCGCGTTGTTGCTGACTTCCTCGCCCCATTCGCACAGATGGTCGACGAGCTGCTCCTTCGACACGAGCCGGCCGATCCGCTGCAGCAGCACCTCGAGCAGGCCGAGCTCGCGTGCGGAGAGATCGAGCACGTGATCGTTCGCATACGCGATGCGGCCGACCTGGTCGAACGCGAGCGAGCCGTGGCGCACGACGGTCGGGCCGCCGCCCGCGCCGCGCCGGGTCAGCGCGCGCACGCGCGCCTCGAGCTCGTTGAGCGCGAACGGCTTGGCCATGTAGTCGTCGGCGCCGAGGTCGAGCCCCTTCACGCGCTCGTCGACGCTGTCGGCGGCCGTCAGGATCAGCACGGGGAGATTGGAATTGCGGGCGCGCAGGCGCTTGAGCACGTCGAGCCCGGGCATTTTCGGGAGCCCGAGATCGAGGATCAGCAGGTCGAACGTCTGCATCGACAGCGCCGTATCGGCGTCGACACCGGTCTTCACGTGGTCGACCGCATAGCCCGATTGGCGGAGTGACCGGGTGAGGCCGTCCGCGAGTATGCTGTCGTCTTCCGCGATGAGAATTCGCATGATGCTGACCGATGGCCGGCAGGGCGTTCGCGCCGGCCGGCTGTCTCCGAAGTTATTCGTGTACAACGCAGCCTGCATTGCGGGCTTGCACAAAACACTGTTTTTTTATACAGTGTCTGCATTCGTGGGCGGCGCTTGAAAGCGGGCGCGCCTCTAACAGACGCTGCTCATCATAGCAAAGGACGATTCATGGAAGATAGCAAGAAGGGCTCCGGGATGACCGCCGAGAAGAGCAAGGCGCTGGCCGCCGCGCTTGCCCAGATCGAAAAGCAGTTCGGCAAGGGCTCGATCATGCGCATGGGCGACGGCGAGGCGACGGAGAACATCCAGGTCGTGTCCACGGGCTCGCTCGGTCTCGATATCGCGCTCGGCGTCGGCGGCCTGCCGCGCGGCCGGGTGGTCGAGATCTACGGTCCGGAATCGTCCGGTAAAACCACGCTCACGCTGCAGGTCATTGCCGAACTGCAGAAGATCGGCGGTACGGCGGCGTTCATCGACGCCGAGCACGCGCTCGACGTTCAATATGCAGCGAAGCTCGGCGTGAACGTGCCGGAGCTGCTGATCTCGCAGCCGGACACCGGCGAGCAGGCGCTTGAAATCACCGACGCGCTGGTGCGCTCGGGCTCGATCGACATGATCGTCATCGACTCGGTCGCGGCGCTCGTGCCGAAGGCCGAAATCGAAGGCGAGATGGGCGATTCGCTGCCGGGTCTGCAGGCCCGCCTGATGTCGCAGGCGCTGCGCAAGCTGACCGGCACGATCAAGCGCACGAACTGCCTGGTGATCTTCATCAACCAGATCCGGATGAAGATCGGCGTGATGTTCGGCAACCCGGAAACCACGACGGGCGGTAACGCGCTGAAGTTCTACTCGTCGGTGCGTCTCGACATCCGCCGGATCGGCTCGATCAAGAAGAACGACGAGGTGATCGGCAACGAAACCCGCGTGAAGGTCGTCAAGAACAAGGTGTCGCCGCCGTTCCGCGAAGCGATCTTCGACATCCTGTATGGCGAAGGTATTTCGCGTCAGGGCGAGATCATCGATCTCGGCGTGCAGGCGAAGATCGTCGACAAGGCGGGCGCCTGGTACAGCTACAACGGCGAGAAGATCGGCCAGGGCAAGGACAACGCGCGTGAATTCCTGCGCGAGAATCCGGAAATCGCACGCGAGATCGAGAACCGCATTCGCGAATCGCTTGGCGTGGTCACCATGCCCGATGGTGCTGGCCTGGACGAAGCCGAGGCGATGGACGAAGAAGAGTGATGGTCGGGCGCCGAGGTCAGGCTGGCGAGCCGGAGGAGAGCGACGTGCCCGAAACGGCGGGTCGCTCCGGCCGGCGAGCGGGATCCTCGGGCGCCGATCGGCGGGTCGCAGGCAGCCATGCCGCGAACCGCACCGCGACGAGGGCATCCGACGATGCCCTCGTTTCGTTTGAGATTACCGCACCGGATGATCCATTCGACGACGATGAGTCGTTCGATGCGCACGACCGCTCCCGTCGTCGCGTGTCCTGTGTCAGCTTCCCGGGCGATCGCGCAGCCGATGCATCGGCGCCGGCCAGGGAAGATGTCTATACGCGCAGCAGCCAGCATCCGCGTCGCACACGTCGCGCGTCGGGCGCTTCTTCTTCCAGTGCTTCGCCAGGTGACGCTCCGGGCGCGACCGAGCGCAAGTCGTCGAAGCCTCAGCGATCGTTGAAGGGCCGCGCGCTCGGCTATCTATCCCGCCGCGAATACAGCCGCGCGGAACTCGCGCGCAAGCTCGCGCCCTACGTCGGCGAAGACGAGTCCGTCGAGCCGGTGCTCGATGCGCTGGAACAGGAAGGCTGGCTGTCCGACGCGCGCTTTGCCGAGAGCCTCGTGCATCGTCGCGCGTCGCGCGTCGGTGTCGCACGCATCGTCAGCGAGCTGAAGCGTCATGCGGTGGGCGACACGCTCGTCGAGGAAGTGAACGCGCAGCTCCGCGAGACCGAATGGGCGCGTGCGCAGGCGGTCTGGCGCAAGAAATTCGGTGCACTGCCGCAAACGCCGGCCGAGCGTGCGAAGCAGGCGCGCTTTCTCGCCGCGCGCGGCTTCTCGAGCGCGACCATCGTGAAGTTGCTGAAAGTCGGCGACGATTTCCTGATCGACGACTGACCGCGCCGATCGCGCGCGTGGCGCGCGATTTTGCTGCAACGCAACCATTTCCGGACAGGCGGGAATACCCGCCGTCGCGTCAAGCTGTCTCAAATACCCAATATGCTAAAATCCACGGGTTTTCCTCTTCGGCCTCAACCTCCAGCATGCCGCTATCCGAGCCCGTGCCCCGTCAGTTGCGACATCAACGCGCAATCCGAGCGGAAGCTTACGAGCGCGGCGACGGCTTGTGGGACATCGAAGCCTGCCTGACCGACCACAAGCCGCGCGATGTCGCGCTTGCGTCGGGCATCCGGCCCCAGGGCCTGCCGATCCACGAACTCTCGCTGCGCGTGACTATCGATCGTGACCTCAATGTCGTCGACGCCGAAGCGTCTTCGGAATGGGTTCCCTATCCCGGTCACTGTCAATCCGCCCCTCCCGCCTATCGGGCCCTCATCGGGCTCAATCTCTTCCGCAATTTCCGCCGCAACGCGAACCGGCTGCTCGCCGGCGTCGCAGGCTGCTCCCATCTCACCGAACTGTGCGCCGTGCTGCCGACGGCAGCGATTCAGGCGTTCGCCGGTGATGTGTGGAACGTGCGCGAAGAGGGGGGCGAAGGGCCGGATCATGACGGCGCACACGAAGAAGCGCCTTTCCAGCTCGGCCGCTGCCGGGCGTTGCGGTTCGACGGTGAGGTCGTGCGGCAGTACTACCCGCGCTGGTATGGCGCGAGCCGGCCGGACGTGCCCGGTGATGGCAGCACGAAGGAATGAACGGAAATCATTCGAAGAAGCGTCTAAAGCGACTTTTCATCCAACTCTCAGACTGAAGGGAATCACGCATGAAGATTCACGAGTACCAGGGTAAGGAAATCCTGCGGAAATTCGGAGTCGCGGTACCGCGCGGCAAGCCGGCGTTCTCGGTTGACGAGGCCGTCAAGGTGGCAGAAGAGCTCGGCGGCCCGGTTTGGGTCGTGAAGGCTCAGATTCACGCGGGTGGCCGTGGCAAGGGCGGCGGCGTGAAGGTGGCGAAGTCGATCGAGCAGGTTCGCGAATACGCGAACCAGATCCTCGGCATGCAGCTCGTCACGCACCAGACCGGTCCGGAAGGCCAGAAGGTCAACCGTCTGATGGTCGAAGAAGGCGCCGACATCAAGCAGGAACTGTATGTCAGCCTCGTCGTCGATCGCGTGTCGCAAAAGATCGTTCTGATGGGTTCGAGCGAAGGCGGCATGGACATCGAAGAAGTCGCCGAGAAGCACCCGGAACTGATCCACAAGGTCATCGTCGAGCCGTCGACGGGCCTGCTCGACGCTCAGGCCGACGACCTCGCCGCGAAGATCGGCGTGCCGGCTGCTTCGATTCCGCAAGCGCGCGCGATCCTGCAAGGCCTGTACAAGGCATTCTGGGAAACCGACGCATCGCTGGCTGAAATCAACCCGCTGAACGTCTCGGGCGACGGCAAGGTCACCGCACTCGACGCGAAGTTCAACTTCGACGCGAACGCGCTGTTCCGCCACCCGGAAATCGTCGCTTACCGCGACCTGGACGAAGAAGATCCGGCTGAAATCGAAGCGTCGAAGTTCGACCTCGCGTACATCTCGCTCGACGGCAACATCGGCTGTCTCGTGAACGGCGCAGGCCTGGCAATGGCGACGATGGACACCATCAAGCTGTTCGGCGGCGAGCCGGCGAACTTCCTGGACGTCGGCGGTGGCGCGACGACCGAGAAGGTCACCGAAGCGTTCAAGCTGATGCTGAAGAACCCGGATCTGAAGGCGATCCTCGTGAACATCTTCGGCGGCATCATGCGCTGCGACGTGATCGCGGAAGGCGTGATCGCCGGTTCGAAGGCCGTGAACCTGAACGTGCCGCTCGTCGTGCGCATGAAGGGCACGAACGAGGACCTCGGCAAGAAGATGCTGGCCGATTCGGGCCTGCCGATCATCTCGGCGGACAGCATGGAAGAAGCTGCGCAGAAGGTCGTCGCGGCTGCCGCAGGCAAGTAAGCGCGCGCTAATGAACACGCATGGCGGCGCGGTTCGCTCGCGACGCCAATCGAACAGAGGTCAAAATACATGTCGATTCTGATCAACAAGGACACGAAGGTCATCACGCAGGGCATTACCGGCAAAACCGGTCAGTTCCATACGCGCGCCTGCCGTGAATACGCAAACGGCCGCGAAGCATTCGTCGCGGGCGTGAACCCGAAGAAGGCCGGCGAAGACTTCGAAGGCATTCCGATCTACGCAAGCGTCAAGGAAGCGAAGGCAGAAACCGGCGCGACCGTGTCGGTCATCTACGTTCCGCCGGCAGGCGCAGCAGCTGCGATCTGGGAAGCGGTCGAAGCCGATCTGGATCTCGCGATCTGTATCACGGAAGGCATCCCCGTCCGCGACATGATCGAAGTGAAGGACCGCATGCGCCGTGAAGGCCGCAAGACGCTGCTGCTCGGGCCGAACTGCCCGGGCACGATCACGCCGGACGAGCTGAAGATCGGCATCATGCCGGGTCACATCCACCGCAAGGGCCGCATCGGCGTCGTGTCGCGTTCGGGCACGCTGACGTATGAAGCGGTTGCCCAGCTGACGGCACTCGGCCTCGGCCAGTCGTCGGCAGTCGGTATCGGCGGCGACCCGATCAACGGTCTGAAGCACATCGACGTAATGAAGATGTTCAACGACGATCCGGACACGGATGCGGTCGTGATGATCGGCGAAATCGGTGGTCCGGACGAAGCCAATGCGGCAGAGTGGATCAAGGACAACATGAAGAAGCCGGTCGTCGGCTTCATCGCTGGCGTCACGGCGCCTCCGGGCAAGCGCATGGGCCACGCCGGCGCGCTGATCTCGGGCGGTGCGGATACGGCCGAAGCGAAGCTGGAAATCATGGAAGCGTGCGGCATCACCGTCACGCGCAACCCGTCGGAAATGGGCCGTCTGCTGAAGAAGGCGCTGTAATATTTCCCCTGGGTTCGTCCTGCAGAAAACGCCGGCTTTGCCGGCGTTTTTTGTTATGCTCGCGCAATGAATTCGTAAGCACCGGGCATGCATCGCGCATGTGCCGGCGATGAACCGGGCCGCCTGCGTGGCGGCCGCTGTCCTGTCCTCACCGCCATGCTCGAATTCCTGACATCGCTGCACTGGGGCGCCGTGCTCCAGATCGTCGTCATCGACATCCTGCTCGGCGGCGACAACGCGGTCGTGATCGCGCTCGCCTGCCGCAACCTGCCCGCGAACCAGCGGCTGCGCGGTGTCATCTGGGGCACCGCGGGGGCGATCCTGCTGCGCGTCGCGCTGATCACGTTCGCAGTCGCGCTGCTCGACGTGCCGTTCCTGAAGCTCGGCGGCGGGCTGCTGCTGCTGTGGATCGGCATCAAGCTGATGGCGCCGGCCGCCGACGCGCACGACGACATCAAGCCGGCCAGCCGGCTGTGGGACGCGGTGAAGACGATCGTGATCGCCGATGCGGTGATGAGCCTCGACAACGTGATCGCGATCGCCGGCGCGGCCGAGCAGGCCGACCCGTCGCACCGGATCGCGCTGGTGATCTTCGGGCTCGTCGTCAGCGTGCCGATCATCGTGTGGGGCAGCACGCTGGTGCTGAAACTGCTCGACCGTTTCCCGATCGTCGTGGCGTTCGGCGCCGGGCTGCTCGGCTGGATCGCGGGCGGACTGATCGTGAACGACCCGGTCGGCGACCGCTGGCCGGTGCTCGATACGCCGGAGGTCCTCTACGGCGCGAGCATCGCAGGCGCGCTGTTCGTCGTGGCGATCGGTTACACGCTCAGGAAACGCCGCGACGTACCGCACGCGCACTGACTACTGGCCGTCCGGCCGACTGCCGGATTCACGGCCCGCTGGCTACGATCGAGACGCCTGCCTTTACGGGCAGGCGTTTTTCGTTTCCGGAGCCTGCCATGTTCGAAGCCTTTTCCATTTCCCTGTTCCGTCGCGTGGCCGCCGATCTGCGGCGCGCGAACCGGCCGTCGCCGCGCTGGCGGCCGGCCGGCTTCACGCTGATCGAACTGATGATCGTGCTGGCGATCGTCGGCGTGATCGCGGCTTATGCGATTCCCGCGTACCAGGATTACCTGGCGCGCTCGCGCGTCGGCGAGGGGCTCGCGCTCGCGTCGTCCGCGCGGCTTGCCGTCGCCGACAACGTCGCAAGCGGCACGAGCCTCGATGGCGGCTACAGCCCGCCGGCCGCGACCCGCAATGTCGAATCCGTCGCGATCGACGGCGCGACCGGCCAGATCACGGTCGCATTCACCACGCGCGTCGCCGCGGCTGGCGCCAATACGCTGGTGCTCGTGCCGTCCGCGCCCGACAAGGCCGATGCGCCCACCGCGCGCGTGCCGCTCAAAAAGGGCGCGATGCAGGCCGGTGCGATCGCGTGGGAGTGCTTCGCCGCCGGCAAGGATGCATCGTCGCTGCCGGCGCCGGGGGCCGGGCCGTTGCCGGGCGACGCCGCGACGCTGCCTGCGAAATATGCGCCGGCGGAGTGCCGCGCGTAGTGCCGGCGGAGGGGCAGGGCGGCGCGGGCAGCATGTCGGCCGCCGCTTCAGCCGGCCCGGGCGGTCGTCCCGCGTCGGGTCGCGGCGCGAAGGCCCCGCACAGAGGAGGGAAAGTTTTGTATAGTGCGCCGGTTGCTGACATCCGGTTCGCTCATGCCCTCCACTTTTTCCCGTTCGTTGCCGCTCGTTGCACTGGCTGTCGCCCTGATCGTGCCGTACGCAATCACGAATCACACGTATCCGATCCCGACCTTCTATTCCGAGTTTTCCGCGCTGGTGCTGTATCTGCTGGTGGGGGTGTCCGTCGTGCTGCTCGCGCGCACGAGTCGCCCGGCCGAGCCGTTTGCGGCACCGGCCGCGTTCGTCGCTCCGCTCGGGTTCGCCGTGGTGCTCATCGCGCAGGTCGCACTGATCCCGCTCAAGGTGCCGTCGATGAACTGGCTGGCGGTCGGCTATCTTGCCGCCGCGCTGGTCGCGATGCAGGCCGGCTATGCGCTCGCGCGCGACGGGCTGGCCGAGGCCGTGTCGCGGATGATGGCCGGTGCGCTGCTCATCGGCGGCGTGTTCGCGGTCGGAACCCAGATCGCGCAGTTGTTCCACCTCGAGTCGGCGCTGTCGCCGTTCGTCGTGATGTACAACGTCGCGGTCGATCGCCGTCCGTACGGCAACATGGCGCAGGCGAACCATCTGGCCAGCTACATCGCGTTCGCGCTCGCGGGCGCGCTGTATCTCGTGCAGACGCGCCGGCTCGCGGTATGGGCGTGGTTCGCGCTGTCGATCGTGCTGTCGGTCGGCCTCGCGCTGACGGTGTCGCGCGGGCCGTGGCTGCAGGTCGGGGTCATGGTCGTCGCAGGCTTCTGGATGGCGTGGCTCGAATCGCGTCGTGCGCCAGGCAATGCGCGCGCGTGGCTGATCCCGGTCGTGCTCGCGGTGGCGTTCATCGCGGTGAACGTCGCGGTGCGCTGGGCCAACGTGCACTATCACCTGAATCTCGCGGAATCCGCGGCCGACCGGATGCGCGACGCGGGGCAGATCGCGCCGCGTCTCGCGCTGTGGAAGTACGGGCTCGCGATGTTCCGCGAGCATCCGCTGCTCGGCGTCGGCTGGGGCGAGTTCCCGTCGCACCAGTTCGCGCTCGTGCGCTCGCTCGGCGGCGTCGAGATCGCGAACAACTCGCACGACATCTTCATCGACCTGCTCGCGAAGTCCGGCCTCGTCGGCCTGGGCGTGCTCGTCGTCACGCTCGTGACGTGGTTCGTGCGTGCGGTGCGCGCGCCGCAGTCGAGCATGCGCGTGTTCGGCTTCGCGCTGATCGGCATCCTGCTGATGCACGCGCTGGTCGAGTATCCGCAGCAGTACATGTTCTTCCTGTTGCCGGCGATGTTCGTGATCGGGCTGCTCGACGTGAAGCCGCTGCGCATCCTGCCGGGGCGCGCAGCGTTCGGGTTGTTCGCGGTGCTGTCGGTCGGCGGCGTGCTGGCGGCGGTGCCCGTGCTGCGCGACTACCAGCGTGCGGAAGTGCTGTATTACGGCAGCGATCCGGCCGCGCAGTACCGCGATGCACCGTCGCTGCTGTTCGGCGCGTGGGGCGAATATGGCGCGGCCACGCTGCTGCCGATTTCGGCGGACGACCTGCCGGCCAAGCTCGCCGCGCATGAACGCGCGATCGCGCTGCTGCCCGGCGAGACGGTGCTGCGCCGCTATGCGGCGCTGCAGGCGCTGGCGGGCCGCAACACCGATGCGCTTGACACTGTCGCGCGCCTGCACGTGTTTGCGAAGGAGTTGAAGGACTGGCCGCAGCAACTGGCGGCGCTGTACAAGCTGTGCGATCAGCAGCCGGCGCTGAAGCCGTTCAAGGCGGCGGTCGTCGCGAAATACGGCGAAGTGCCGGCCGATGCGGCCGACGATGAGGACGACGACGATTCGGATTGATGCGCGCAGCGCCTGCCGGACGGGGAATACCGGCATGTGCCGCGCGGTGAGGAAGTCGCGGTGTGCGTCGGGCCGAACTGCCGGGCGCGAACCCGGTGAATCCGGCCGAGTAGCGATTACCTCGCGGATTGCGCGGATTCCGGCTGAACGCGCGGCGATTCGCGTCAACCATTGTCAAATCGACGCCGCTTTCCGGGTGGCGCGTGCACAATGCGCGAAAGCGCGTGCGTACCGGCTCGCATAGGGCCTGTGCCGGCGTCAGCACGGGCAGTACCCCGGCCATCCGGGAAGTTCACCACGCAGGATCGCGGCCGGGCATCGATCGGTCGTGCGGCCGTAACGGGGCGCCGGTCCGATGGCCGCGGCGCAGTGTGATGCAGGCGGTGCGGCCGGGAAATGTTCCCAGGTGCGTGTCGCGTGCGTCCGGAACAGTGCTCAAGAACGATATTCGACCATGGCTATTCGCTCGACCTACCTGATCCTGCCCGCCGTCGCGATGCTGTTTTCCGGCTGCGCGATGCTGTCGTCGTCGCAGGAAAGCAAGCTGACCTGCCACATTCCGCGTGCCGTCTATCCGGATACCGCGAAGCCGCTCACGCGCCCGGCGACCGTACTCGTGCGCGCGCTGATGACGACGTCCGGCGAGGCGCAGAACGTCACGGTGACCACGAGCAGCCGCAATGCGGCGGCCGATCGCGCGGCCATCGACGCGATGACGCACGCGACCTGCGTGCAGACGGGCGCGACCGCGAACCCGTTCATGCTGACCCAACCGTTCGTGTTCGAGCCGCAGCGCGGCCAGTGATGGGCAGGCGGTGCGGCCTGCGTGCGGGTTGCCGTCCGGCTTCGCCGCGGCCACCCGCACCGTTTCGCTTGGCCGCCGACAGTCGATGCGCGCGGCCGTTGCGGCGCGCGCGCCCGCCGTTCAGTGCTGCGGCATCAGGTTCGCGCCGCGGCAAGCCGGCTCGGCCGCCGTGCTCAGCCCGAGCAGCGTGAACCCGTTGCGCTCCTGGCGAATCAGCGCATAGTGCCGCGCGACCGTTTCTCCGGTGTTGCCCGTCAGATCCAGTTCGACCTGAAAGCGGTCCTTGCTGTCCGAGCAACTGCGCACCGGGCCGTACGCGAACCCCCTGTCGGCAGTCTTGCTGGCCTTTTCGAACACCTGTCGGCCTTTCAGCGCGGCCGCTGCGGCGGCGGGCTCGCTCCATTCGCGCGCCAGCGCATCGTCCGCCTTCAGCCATTCGTCGACGAAATCGCGGCCGTTGAGCGCAACGGGCTGTACGCGCTGCACGGTGCCGCCGTCGACGCGATAGCGGAAGACGCCCGGCCGCGTCATCACGTCGCTGTCCTTCGAGCCGACCGTCGCCCGCACCTCGAAGCCGTCGGGGCGCACCTTGAACCGGATCGGGTTTTCGTCGAGCACGTAGCTGTTCTCGGAATGGAACACCGTGCGCTGCACGGCCGAGCCGTTGGCCGGCGCGATCACGTCCACGGCGAACTGGCTCCAGCGCGATGCGCACCACGGCGTGCCGTGGACGACCGCGACCTGCCCGCCGGGTAGCGCCGAGAACCAGAAGCCGGCGCCATACGCGCCGCCGATGTCCTTGTAGTCGCCGGCCTGCCAGCGCAGCACGCGCCGCCAAGTACCGTTTTCCCAGGCGTACGCGGTCAGCACGTTGTCGTCGCCGCAATCGATGTCGAAGCCGGCGCGCACGAACAGCAACGGGCGCGACGTGCCGCCGCGTTCGACGCCGACGTCCGGATTGCGGCCGAATGCCGATTCGCCGTCTTTAAACTGGGTAGTGGGTTGAGCGGGCACGCCGAGCGCGGTCGCGAGCGTGCGTTTCAGCGCGGCCGGGTCGACCTGTTCGTCGCTGCACGCGAGCCGCGCGTCGATCGCGCCGACGAGCGCCTGCTTGTACGCACGCAGCGCGTCGCGCAGCGGCGGCGCAATGTCGACGCCGCCGCCGTCGCTCGGCGGAACGCGGATCTGCCGGACGCGGTGCTGCGCGTCGATGGCCGCGCGCGCGGCGGT
>NZ_JAAGPM010000194.1:0-11558 GCF_017104865.1 Burkholderia sp. Ac-20349 | reverse complement strand
TGCTTCGCGCAGCGCACCGCGACCTTCATGATCATGGGCGGGCTGTGCACGCGGCGCTGCCCGTTCTGCGACGTCGCGCACGGCCGTCCCGAGCCGCTCGATCCCGACGAGCCGGCGCGGCTGGCCGAGGCGGCCGCGGCGCTCGGGCTGCGCTACGTCGTGATCACGTCGGTCGACCGTGACGACCTGCGCGACGGCGGCGCCGCGCATTTCGCCGCGTGTATCGCGGCGGTGCGCGCGAGCGTGCCGGGCATCGGCGTCGAAGTGCTGACGCCGGACTTCCGCGGCCGCGTGGCCCGCGCGCTGGAGGCGCTGTCGACGGCGTGGCCCGACGTGTTCAACCACAACATCGAGACGGTGCCATCGCTGTATCGTGCGGCGCGGCCGGGTGCCGACTATCGCGGCTCGCTCGAACTGCTCGCGCAGGCGAAGCGGGCGCGGCCGGGGCTGGTGACGAAATCGGGGTTGATGCTCGGGCTGGGCGAGTGCGACGACGAAGTGCGCGACACGCTGCGCGACCTGCGTGCGCATGACGTCGACGTGCTGACGCTCGGCCAGTATCTCGCGCCGTCCGCGCACCATCTGCCGGTGCGACGCTACGTGAGCCCGGACGCATTCGCCGCGTGGCGCGACGAGGCGCTGTTGCTCGGCTTCAGGGAAGTCGTCGCCGGCCCGCTCGTGCGGTCGTCGTATCACGCGGCCGACGTGCTGGAGGAGACGTAACGGGCGGCGCGTCAGGCGGACGTGGACGCGGCCGCATGCGCGCGACTGACGCGGCGCAGATACAGCACGAGCCCGGCGCCCGCGAGCACCAGGCTGATCGTGTTCGCAAACCAGAAGCCGCGCGCGCCGGTCAGCCACGCGGGTGCGATGCCGCCCACGTCGAAGCCGAGCGCGTAGCCGCCGCTGAGCCCGACGCCCCACAGCGCGACCGCATAGATCACGGTCGGCACGACCGCGACCTTGTAGGCGCGCAGCACGAACGCCGACGTGACCTGCACCGCGTCGAAGACGTGGTAGCACGCGACGATCGCGACGAGCGGCATCGCGGCCGCGGCGACGGCCGGGTTCGGCGTATAGCCGCCGATGATCAGCGGGCGCAGCACGAACACGAGCAGGCCGTAGGTTGCGGCAATGCCGCACGCGAAGATCACGCTGTGCCGGCCGAGCAGCCGGGCTTCCTCGGGCCGTCCGGCGCCGAGCGCACGCGCGACCAGCGTCGACGCCGCCACGCCGATCGACAGCGGTGTCATGTACAGCACCGCGCCGATGTTGCCGGCGATCTGGTGGCCGGCGAGCGTCGTCGTGCCGAACTGCGCGATGAACAGCGCCATGCACGTGTACGACGTGACCTCGATCAGGTACGACAGGCCCATCGGCACGCCGAGTTTCAGGATTGCCTTCTGGCGTTCCCAGACCGGCCAGCAGAAGCGCGAGAAGATCGCGAGCGGCGCGAACACGTCGAGCTTCGCGAGCAGCGTGTAGCCGATCAGCGCGAGCGCCCAGTTGATCAGCGTGCTCGCGAGCCCGCAGCCCGGGCCGCCGAGAGCGGGCACGCCGAACCCGCCGAAGATGAACCACACGTTGAGCGGAAACTTGAGCAGCAGCGCGCCGATCTGCAGGATCATCGCGAGGCGCGGCTTGCCGGCCGCGTTGGTCAACGCGTTGTAGATGCGGAACACGAGGCTGGCGGGCAGCCCGTACGACAGGATGCGCAGGTAGTCGACGGTGCGGTCGTGCAGCGCGGCGGGCGTGTGCGCGACGCGCAGCAGCGGCTCGGGAAAATGCAGCAGGAGAAAGCCGGGCACCGCGAGCAGCAGCGCGAGCCACAGCGCCTGGCGCACTTCCTCGCCGATCTCGGCATAGCGGCGCGCGCCGTACAGTTGCCCGGTGATCGGCTGCAGCGCGGACAGGATGCCCGTCAGGCCGATATAGATCGATATGTAGATCGACGAGCCGAGCCCGAGCGCGGCCAGGTCGACGGCCGAGTAACGCCCGACCATCGCGGTGTCGATCACGCCGAACGCGATGATCGCGAGCTGGCCGACGAGCACCGGCCACGCGAGACCGACGATCCGGCGGATGTCGCCGAACATCGTCAATCGGCCGGCTGGCGGCGCGGCGGACGTCGCTTGACGGGAGTCTTCGGCCGTTCGATGCGCTCGTACAGGCGGAAGCGCTCGTCGCGGTCGGCGACGCGGCGGCCTTCCCACACGAGACGCCACACGTATTGCGACATCGAGCTCGGCTCGCCGAAGTCCGCATGGTCCTGGCGCAGGATCAAGTCGCAGTCGCCGGAGAAATCGAAGCGCATGTTGCCGAAATACGCGAAGGTCGCGATCTGCGCGTCACCGAGCCGCACGGGCGAGATGCACTCGTAGTCGGACGGCAGGTGCACGGCGATCTGCTGGGCGACATCGCGATAGGTCCGGCCGTAGTTGACGATCGGCAGCCACAGCGTCATCAGCAGCACCCACATCAGCGTGGTACCGGCGCCCGACAGCACGACGCTGCGCCACAGCACCTTCGGATGCCGCGAGATGCGCCAGCGCACGAGGAAGCACCAGCACACGGTGGCGATCACCGCGCAGATGAACGACAGGATCTTGAAGTGGGGCTCGTAGCCGGGCACGAGGCGCGCGAGGTTGCGTGCGAGCGGATGCGGGAAGCCCGTGAGCGACGCGAGCCACACGAGCCACACGAAGGTGCCGAGGATCGTGAAGCTCAGCACCGCGAACCAGTCGATCGCGTTGATCGCGCCGCGCTTGAGGGTCGGCAGCGCGAACGTCGCGAGCACTGCGAGCGGCGGCAGCAGCAGCATGTACATGCGGTTCGACTGCTGGCTCTGCAGGATCACGAGCGCGACGAGCGGCACGGCGACCGACAGCGGAATCGCGATGTGCGCCCGGCGGCGCATGCCGGCCCAGCTCCACCACGCCCAGATCGCGAGCGGCCAGGCAGGCCACGTGAACAGCGGCAGGTTCTTCGCCGCATAGCCGAGCACCGTGGTCGGCGGGCCCGAAAAGCGCATCAGGCTGCCGTGGATCCACTGGTTGAAGAACCATGCGGCGTCGTCGGGCGCCGCGACGAACGCGGCCAGCGGCCACAGCGCGAAGATCGCGGCCGCGAGCGGCACGCCGATGAGCGGCAGGCGCAGGTTGCGCATCTCGGGCGTAACGAGCCACAGGACGGCCGTACCGGCGAGCAGGGCGACGACCAGCACCGGGTTGCCGGACAGCGCGACGAGGCCGATTGCGAGGCCCCACCACAGCGCGCCCTGCATCGGCTTGTCGATGCCGCGCACGATCCCGTAGACGAGCATCGCGATCCACGCGAATTGCGCCAGCTGCGGCGTCGTTTCGTGGCCGCGCTCCGCGAGGCCGAAGCAGGCGACGAGCACCAGCAGCGCGCCGTCGGCGAGCGTGCGGCCGTAGTCGCGCGGCTCGGGTTCGCCGCCGAATGCGTATTTGAACGGCTGGACTTCGGCGCGCCGGCCGAGCAGGTAGGCTGCGTACCAGACGAATGCACACGCGACGCAGAACAGCACGCCGGTATCGACACGCGACGCGTTGCTCGCGTCGACCCATGGGCCGAGGCCGCGGATCGACAGCGCACCGAGCCAGTAGCTGAGCGGCCCGTCGGTCGTGATGTACTTGCCGACCAGGTTCGGCAGCAGCCAGTCGTGCCAGCCGCCTTTGGCCATCGTCCACATCACGCCGAAGCCCGCCGCGTCCTCGTTCTTCCACGGGTCGCGGCCGAACAGGCCGAACGCTGCGTAGACGAAGCAGAGCGTGAGCAGCAGCCAGCGCGGCAGCGCGCGCGTGGCGGAGGCGGTGAGACGGACGACAGGCTTCATGCAGATGAGCGATTTGTTATGGGCGGGCGGCCGGCGCGGATGCGTGCGGTCGAGCCGGTTTCGAGCATCCGGCATTGTAGACGCGCCCGCTGTTGCGCGTCAGGTCGTTGCCCGGGCGTTGGCTGGCGCCTGCCGGGCGAGCAGAGACAAAAAAGGGCAGCCTGGGCTGCCCTTTTGTGCGACACCGGTGCGTTGCAACCACCGGATGCAATGCGAAGCTTACTTCGCCTTGCCGCTGGCGCGAACGCCGAACTTGTTCTTGAACTTCTCGACACGGCCTGCCGTGTCCATGATCTTTTGCTGACCCGTGTAGAACGAGTGCGATTCCGACGACACTTCGATCTTGGCGAGCGGGTAGGTCTTGCCGTCGAGTTCGATGTTTTCGCGCGTCTGGATCGTCGAGCGCGTGATGAACTTGAAGCCGTTCGACATGTCTTGGAAGACGACTTCGCGGTAGTTCGGGTGGATGCCTTCTTTCATGGTCTTTCCTTGGTGAGAGCGGTAGCCAACCCGCCGCTTGCCGTGCCGGAACGCGCAGATTGCGCATACCAGACGACGCCAAGCCCGGCGCGAGCCACTTGCCTAAGGTCGAAAAACGGCGATTATGCCAGAAAATCAGATGGTTGACGAATAATTTTCATGGTGCGTCGAGCGCGCCGGTGCCGGCCGGATCCTGCCGGTAGTAGCGTGCGAGCAGCCGGTACAGCTCCGGAAATTCGGACTCGAACGCTTTCGGCCGCACGAACAGCGCTTCGCTGCAGATCGCGAAGAACTCCGACGGGTGCTCGGCCGCGTAAGGGTCGATCAGCGAGTTTCGCTCGAAGCGCGCCCACGCGCGGTCCGGCACCGCGTCGACGCGTGCGCAGAACTGGTCGTACGCGTGCTCGAACACGTCGGCCCACGCCTGCGCGTCGAGGTGCGGCGCATGCCAGCGGCGAAATAGGGGCGGATAGCCGTCGGCCGCGCCGTTGATCATGTCGATCATGTGCGCGAATTCATGGATCACCGGGTTGTACGCGCTGTAGCCGTCGGTGATCTGGGCATCCTCCCACGACAGGAACAGCTGTCCGCCTTCCCACGCCTCGCCGGCTGCCTCTTCCTCGACTTCGTGCACGACGCCGTCTTCGTCCTGCACGGTCTTGCGGATCAGGAAGCCGCCCGGGTACAGCACGATGTCGCGCCAGCCGTCGTACAGCGACAGGTCGAGATTGAGCACCGGCAGGCAGGCCTGCGCGGCGATCGCGACGATCATCGCGTCGGTCAGCTCGAGCCCGTGCGCGGTCGAGAACGATTTCTTCGCGATGAACAGGCTCGTCAGTTCGCGCAGCCGGCCGAGCGCGTCGGGCGCCAGCGCCGCGAGGAACGGCAGGCGCTCGACGGTGTCCTGCCACAGCGCGTCGGGGATCGGGTGGCTGCGCAGCGCGCGGTCGCGGCGGCGGTCGTCGAACCAGCGGGTCAGTTTCGAGAGCATGAAGGCGGCTCGCGGAAATCCAAAGCCTGTCTTTTAACTCAGTCGATCTCTTTTTGCCATGCCGCGAAGAGGCCGCCGACGAGTGCCACGCCCGCCAGGAAGTAAAAGCCGTCGAGCGACGCGAGGAACGACGCCTGCTGCGCGACCATCCGCGCGATCGACGCGATCGCGAGCGCGTGCGCTTCGTTCACTGCGTGACCGGCGGCCGCGTAGCTGCGCGTGAGCGTGTCGACGGTCTGCTGGAACAGCGGATCGAACACGTTCGCGCGCTCGACGAGCCGCGTCTGGTGCACGGCGAGCCGGTGCTGCTCGACGATGATCACCGACGACGTCGCGAACGAGATCGTCAGTTGCCGCACGATGTTCTTCAGCCGGTAGCCGTGCGTGTATTCGTCGATCGCGAAGATCCGGAACGTCAGGTTGGCCACCGGCAGCACGATGAAGAGCAGCAGCAGTCCGCGCAGCAACAGCGGGACGATCAGCGCGGCTTCACCGACCTGCGGCGTCATCCGCGTCATCCACAGCGCGGCCGTGACGGCGATCGCGAACCCGGGCACGACGAACCATTTCTTGTGCGTGACGAATTTCGCGTAGCGCAGGTACGCGAACAGCGCGGTGGCCGAAATCAGCGACATCGTGCCCACCAGCCGCCCGGAATTCTCGACCGGGTAGCCGAGCCCGCCTTCGAGAAACCGTGACGTCAGGTAGCTGAAGCCCGTCGACTCGTAGTAATAGAACATGTACAGCAGCAGCCCGACCTGGAACGTCCGTTCGCGGAACGCGTGCAGCCGTACGAGCGGCGTCGGGTGGTTCCACTGGTGATACGCAAACCACGCAAGCGCACCGATCCCCGCGATCGTCAGCAGGATCAGCATCGGCGAGCCGCTGTAGAGCTGGTAATGCACCTGCTGCAGCACGATCTGCAGCGCGCCTTGCGCGAGCGCGAACACGACATACGGCCAGAAGTGTCCGGAGCCGCGTTCGTCGTCGGGTGTCCGGCCCGAATCGGGCAGCGTGAGCAGCGCGAGGATCGCGAACGCGATGCCGGCGGGCGCCGAGCACGCGAACAGCGCGCGCCACGTCGAATGCGCGACGAGCAGGCCGCCCACGATGGGCGCGAGCGCGCTGCCGAGCAGGATCATGATCAGGAACGCGCGCGTCGCGGGCGGCCGTTCCGGCGGCTTGAAACTGACCTGGATCAGGATCCGGCACGCGCCCATCATCGGGCCGATGAAATACCCCTGGAAGCCGCGCGCGAACGCGAGTTCGAGCGACGTGTCGGCGAGCGCGGCCGCGATCGCGCCGAACGAGAACATCAGCATGCAGCCGGCGACGTAGCGGCGATGGCCGAGCCGGTCGACCCACCATTGCTGTTGCAGGATGCCGAGCACGGCCGTGACCGCGTAGGCGCTCGACGACCACACGAGTTCGTCGGGCGACGCGTTGATGCCGCCCGCGATGTAGCTCGCGAAGAACGAGAAGATCGCGTTGTCGAAGTAGTCGATGCCGGTGACGAGCGCGAGCGCCCACGGGAACAGGTCCGCGCGCAGGTTCGCGCGGCTCCATAGCGGCGGGCGACCGGGCATCGCGTTCATTCGCGAGCCTTGCGCGTGCGCCGCGTGCCGGCTTCGGCCTGCCGCTGCGCGATCAACGCATCGGCGTTTTCGCCGGCAAGACGCCGTTCGACGTAGTCGATGTCGTGCTGCAGTTCCTTGCGCAGTGCGACGGCTTCCTTCAGTTCGCGCTGGACGGCCGCGATCCGCCGGTCGAGCGTGTCGACCTGCTCGGCCAGGCCGGTACGGATGTCGCGCAGCGACGCGTCCGAATAGCGGCGCCGGCCGTCGCCCGTTTCTTCCAGCGGGCGCTTCAGCATCTCGGTGATGCCGTGCAGCGAGAAGCCGAGTGCGCGCAGCCGCAGGATGCGCGCGAAGCGCTCGAGGTCGGCTTCGTCGTAGAGACGGTAGCGGCCTTCGCTGCGCGTCGGCGTGACGAGCCCGCGCTCTTCGTAATACTTCAGCGTGCGCGGCGTGACGCCGAGCCGCGATGCGGCATCGCTCACGGTCAGCAGCGGGGCGGAGGCGTCGTTCGACATCGGGAGGCGCGGCGTGGGTTGGGACGATGACGCGATTATAGATCAACCTGTACGTTCACGTTCAGGTTGGCACCGAAAAACGGCCGCCGGGCAGAATGCGCGGGCGGCCGTTCTTTTGGTGCGGGGCGGGGGGATCAGCCGCCGCGGCGCATCAGGTCGAAGAACTCGGAGTTGCTCTTCGTCTGGCGGATCTTGTCGAGCAGGAATTCCATTGCTTCGACTTCGTCCATGTCGTGGATGAACTTGCGCAGCACCCAGATCTTTTGAAGGATCTCGGGCTTGATCAGCATTTCTTCGCGACGCGTGCCCGACTTGTTCAGGTTGATCGACGGATACACGCGCTTTTCCGCAAGACGGCGCTCGAGGTGCACTTCCATGTTGCCGGTGCCCTTGAACTCTTCGTAGATCACGTCGTCCATGCGGCTGCCGGTTTCGATCAGCGCGGTGCCGATGATCGTCAGCGAACCGCCTTCCTCGATGTTGCGCGCCGCGCCGAAGAAGCGCTTCGGACGCTGCAGTGCGTTCGCGTCGACACCACCCGTCAGCACCTTGCCCGATGCCGGGATCACGGTGTTGTACGCGCGTGCGAGACGCGTGATCGAGTCGAGCAGAATCACGACATCGTGCTTCATTTCGACGAGGCGCTTGGCCTTCTCGATCACCATTTCGGCGACCTGGACGTGGCGCGTGGCCGGTTCGTCGAACGTCGATGCGATCACTTCGCCGGCGACCGAGCGCTGCATTTCGGTCACTTCTTCAGGGCGCTCGTCGATCAGCAGCACGAACAGGATCACGTCCGGGTGGTTCTGCTTGATCGCGTGTGCGATGTGCTGGAGCATCACGGTCTTGCCGGACTTCGGCGACGCGACGAGCAGGCCGCGCTGGCCTTTGCCGATCGGCGCGATCATGTCGATGATGCGGCCCGTGACGTTTTCCTCGCCGCGCATTTCGCGTTCGAGCGACAGCGGCTTGTTCGGGTGCAGCGGCGTGAGGTTCTCGAACATGATCTTGTGTTTCGAGGCCTCGGGCGGCTGCCCGTTGACTTTGTCGACCTTCACCAGCGCGAAGTAGCGCTCGCCGTCCTTCGGCGTGCGGACTTCGCCTTCGATGGTGTCGCCGGTATGCAGGTTGAAGCGGCGGATCTGCGACGGGCTGATGTAGATGTCGTCGGTGCTCGCGAGGTACGACATTTCCGGCGAGCGCAGGAAGCCGAAGCCGTCCGGCAGCACTTCGAGCGTACCGTCGCCGAAGATCGTCTCACCCGTCTTGGCGCGCTTTTTGAGAATGGCGAACATCAACTCCTGCTTGCGCAGGCGGTTCGCGTTTTCGATCTCCAGGCCATTGGCCATTTCGATCAGTTCGGAGACGTGCAGAGACTTGAGCTCGGATAAATGCATACGGAGAACCCGCCAGGGAGGAGACGACGAAAGAAATAAAGGGAGGAGGGCGAGCGGAAGCGCTCAGAGACTTAAATGCGTCTTGTAGACGTTTTTTAATTCTAGCATAGGCCGATTCGCGCTTGAGCGAGCGATCGGCGACTTGATGCCGGACGTGTTGCCGGTTGACAACACGTCCGCGGGACTGCCTGTATTACAGGTGGCTGTCCAGGAATGCGGTGAGCTGCGACTTCGACAGCGCGCCGACCTTCTGCGCAGCGGCTGCGCCATTCTTGAACAGGATCAGCGTCGGGATGCCGCGCACGCCGAACTTCGCGGGCGTTGCCTGGTTGTCGTCGACGTTGATCTTCGCGATCTGCAGCTTGTCGCCGTAGTCCTTCGCGACTTCGTCGAGGATCGGGGCGATCATCTTGCACGGGCCGCACCATTCGGCCCAGAAATCGACGAGCACGGGCTTGTCGGACTTGACGACGTCCTGTTCGAACGATGCGTCGCTGATGTGTTTGATCTGTTCGCTCATTGGGTCAATACCTCTTACGGTTCGGGGACTGCCTGCTTGCGCGTTGCGGCGCGCCGGCCGCCGTGGGCTGCCGGCCGCTGCGGCAGGTCACTCCGCTCTCCGGAAAGGAGGGGTGTAAGCGCTGCATGCCGCGGCTCGCGGGTCGTTCGGGCGTCATATTAGCCTAAATTGCTATCTGCTGCGGGCGGCGATAGTAGCCGCTACGCGAGTAGGGGTACGACGCGACGTTCGACCGTTGTGTCCAGCAGATGGAGGCCGGCCCGCAAATTACAAGAGGTGGGTGCGCAGGCGATTCGATTCGGGCGGCCATCGTGCAGCCCGGCGCACGACGGTTTGTCTGGTCAAATTCGCATTGGTGCGAACAAACGGTCGCATTCGTTCGGAAGCGGTGATAGAATATGCCGTGACGGGCCTCCTCGCATGGTGGGGCGGTGAACCTGGTCAGGTCGGGAACGAAGCAGCCACAATCGTTTTCCGCCAGTGCCGAGGGTTGGGCTCGTCACCTTCCTTCTCGCCCCGTTCGCCGGGCGTTTTTTATTTCTGCATCACACTCCGTTTTTGCCTGCGCATTGCCTGTCTTCCGCACCGTTTCGCGTGTCGGCGCGACGCAGCGTTACTGATACAATTTCCCGATGACCTATCAAGTTCTCGCACGCAAGTGGCGTCCGAAGGATTTCGCTTCGCTCGTCGGCCAGGAGCACGTTGTCAGGGCGCTTACGCACGCGCTCGACGGCGGGCGTCTCCATCACGCCTATCTGTTTACCGGAACCCGCGGTGTCGGCAAGACGACGCTGTCGCGGATCTTCGCCAAGGCACTCAACTGTGAAACCGGCGTCACGTCGCAGCCGTGCGGCGTGTGCCGCGCCTGTCGCGAGATCGACGAAGGGCGTTTCGTCGATTACGTCGAGATGGATGCCGCGAGCAACCGCGGCGTCGATGAAATGGCCGCGCTGCTCGAGCGCGCGGTGTACGCGCCCGTCGATGCGCGCTTCAAGGTCTACATGATCGACGAAGTGCACATGCTGACGAATCACGCGTTCAACGCGATGCTGAAGACGCTCGAAGAGCCGCCGCCGCACGTCAAGTTCATCCTCGCGACGACCGATCCGCAGAAAATTCCCGTCACCGTGTTGTCGCGCTGCCTGCAGTTCAACCTGAAGCAGATGCCGGCCGGGCACATCGTGTCGCATCTCGAACGGATTCTCGGCGAAGAGCAGATCACGTTCGAGCCGCAAGCATTGCGCCTGCTCGCGCGTGCCGCACAGGGCAGCATGCGCGACGCGCTGTCGCTCACCGATCAGGCGATCGCCTATTCGGCGAACGAGGTGACCGAGTCGGCCGTGTCGGGCATGCTCGGCGCGCTCGACCAGACTTACATGGTGCGCTTGCTCGACGCGCTTGCCGCGGCCAGCGGCCCGGAAATCCTCGCGATTGCCGACGAGATGTCGCTGCGCAGCCTGTCGTTCTCGACCGCGCTTCAGGATCTCGCGAGCCTGCTGCACCGGATTGCGTGGGCACAGTTCGCGCCGGGTTCGGTGCTCGACGAATGGCCCGAAGCGAGCGACCTGCGCCGCTTCGCCGAGACGCTGAGCCCCGAGCAGGTCCAATTGTTCTATCAGATCGCGACGGTCGGTCGCGCCGAGCTCGGCCTGGCGCCGGACGAGTACGCCGGTTTCACGATGACGCTGCTGCGGATGCTCGCGTTCGAGCCGGCGGTTGCCGCCGGCAGTGCGCCGGGTGGCCAGCCGGCGGTGCCGCGTGCGGTGCCGGGTCCGCGCGTGGTGGCGGCATCGGCCGCTGCGGCGAAGCCGGTATCGGCCGCACCTGTCGAAGCATCGCGGCCGCAAGCTGCTGTACCGGCGGCACCGGCTGCGCCCGCGGCACCGGTTGTGCGTGCAGCGCCGGTGCAGTCCGGCGACGAAGCAGGCAAGCCGCCCGTGAAGCCGGCTGCCGTGCACGCATCTGCGCCGGCCCCGGTTGACGCGCCCGTCATCGAGACGCCCCAGCCGCAGGCGGTCGCAGCACCGCAAGCAGAGCTGGCCGGCGACAAGCCGGCACCCATCCGCAAGGAACCCGAGCCGCCTGCTGCCGTTGCGCAGCGCGGCGCGAACAGGCACCCGGACGGGCGATCATCGCGGCCCGGTACCATGCCCGGCAATGCGGCAAGGCGACGCGCCCCCTTATTGTGCTCGGGAATCGCCGCGAGCAGCGCTTCGGTGTAC
>NZ_JAAGPM010000193.1:0-11663 GCF_017104865.1 Burkholderia sp. Ac-20349 | reverse complement strand
GCCGCAGCGCGACGCGCACGCCGATCCACACGAGCGCGACCAGCGCCGCGACGACCAGGAGGATCACGGCGACCCGCACGCTGATCGCCGCGGCCAGCGCGGCCGACGCCCCGAACAGGATGCCCGGCGCGACGTGCACGGGCGCCCAGATGAGCGCCGAGACGACGTTGACCGGATAGAACGACCGGCGCGGCAGCGTCGCGCAGCCGACGACGACCGGCACGACCGCGCGCACCGGCGCAAGAAAGCGCGCGAGCACGATGCTCTTCATGCCATGACGCAGCACGAACTCCTCGCCGCGCGAATAGGCGGCCGCATAGCCGAAGCGTGCCCACGCGTTGCGAATCACCCCGCGATAGTGCCGCCCGAGTTCGTAGCTGATCCCGTCGCCGACCACGGCGCCGACCGCCGCGACACCGATGGTCGTCCAGCCGTCGAGCGCGCCCGCGCCGATCAGCGCACCGGCCGCGAACATCACGGCGCCGGCCGGCACGACCGTGCCGATCAGCGCGATCGCCTCGGCGCAGGCCGTCACGAACACGATCGCGAGCACGAGCAGCGGATGCGCGCCGATCGCACCGATCCACGCGTGGATCGTGTCGCTCATCGCACGCTCCACGGCGGGGCAGCCCGGTGTGCGAACACCGGGCCGGCGATGGCAGGGGGAACGTTCATCGGGCGTTGCGCGCGGTCGCGCCGTCGTGACGGGTCAGTCGAACTCGTGCTGCCGCGCGTCCGCCTCGAGCGGCGCGTCGTGATAGCCGACCGTCGCGATCTCCTGCAGATAGCGCGCGAGAAACGCGCCGATCGATCCGGCGGCCTCGTACTGATGCACATGGCGGAATTCGTGGGTCAGCAGGCGGCGCGTGTCCTGTCCGCGCAGCACGTACACCGCATGACCAAGCGTGAGCCCGATCGTGCCCGGCGACAGCAGCCCCGTGTCGCGGGCGATCGCGGCCAGAGAAGGCATCTCGGGGAACGGCATGCGGTCGACGATCACCACGCGGATCTGCTCGGGCTGCGCGACGCCGACGGTGCGCGCGTCGTCGGCCTGCACGGGCGTCAGCGGTGCGCCCTGCGCGATCCCGCGCGCCGCCTCCGCTTCGGCCCATGCAACGGCGGCGGGCAGTGCGGACGGCAGGATATCGGCAAGATCGATCATCGGGGGGCTCCTCGGGCGGTTGTCGTGGCATCGGGCACCAGTTTAGTCCCGAATCGGGGCGGTTCGCGGGGCGGCTCGCGACACGTCGCGCCGTTCTGTCCCGGTTGCCACACTCATCAGGGAATACCCTGATCCACACCCGCTTCGCCGCGTACCTTTTCCCTGGGATTATTTCGTTTCAGTACACATTCCGCGGTCGACTATCTCGAAAATTTCCCGGATGTGTACCGTTTTCGGATTCGGCGGAATATATTGATCGGAAGAACAGCCGCGGCGACCACCGGACAACGGTGCGCGGCGTCATCCCGAAGAGGATCGCTAGATGATCAGGGTAATTCTGGCTGACGATCACGCAGTCATGCGGGACGGACTGCGTCACATCCTGGAAACGGCCGGCGGTTTCGAAATCGTCGGCGAGGCGAGCGACGGCTCGGCCACGCTTGCGCTGGTCGAGCGCGGCGCCGCCGACGTGCTGCTGCTCGACCTGTCGATGCCCGCGCCGACCGGCATCGAGCTGATCCAGCTGGTGAAGCGCCACGCGCCGTCGCTGCGCACGCTCGTGCTGACGATGCACGCGGAAGCGCAGTACGCGGCGCGCGCGTTCAAGGCCGGCGCCACCGGCTACCTGACGAAGGACAGCGCGACCGCCGAGCTCGTCGAGGCGGTCGGCAAGGTCGCGGCGGGCGGCGTCTACGTGAGCCCGTCGGCGGCCGAAAGCCTCGCGCTGACGCTGCGCGCGCCGGCCGCGGCGCTGCCGCACGAACGGCTGTCCGCGCGCGAGCTCGACGTGATGCGCCGCATCGTCGCGGGCCAGACCGTCACGCAGATCGCGACCGAACTCGCGCTGAGCGCGAAGACGGTCAGCACGTACAAGACACGGATCCTCGAGAAGATGGAGCTGCCGCACGAAGCCGCGCTGATCCGCTACGCGGTGCGCCACGACCTCGACCCCGGCGGCGACGCATGACCGCCGCCCTCCGCGTCCCGCCCCCGGACGACGACACCCCGGACGCGTCGCGCCTGTTCATGTCGTCGCTGCCGCCGGGCCGGCGCGAACGGCGGCTCGCGCTCGCGACCGTGCTCGTGTCCGCCGTGATCTTCGCCGCGCTTGCGCCGTTCGCGAGCAGACCGCTTGCACCGGGCTGGGCGTTCATCCCGGTGTACCAGTCGGCGATCGTCGTCAACGACATGGTGACGGCCGGCCTGCTGCTCGGCCAGTACGCGATCCTGCGCGAGAAACCGCTGCTCGTGCTCGCGGGCGGCTACCTGTTCACGGGCTTCATGGCCGGCACCCACATGCTGACCTTTCCCGGGCTGTTCGCGCCGACCGGCCTGCTCGGCGCCGGCGACCAGACCACCGCGTGGCTGTACCTGTTCTGGCACGGTGGCTTTCCGCTGGCGGTCGCCGCGTATGCGCTGCTGCGCGCGACATCGCGTGCGGCCGGCCCGATCCCGGCCCCGCAGCGCCGCGCGGCGATTCCCGTGGTGCTGTGCATCGCGGCCGCGATCGGCGCGACGGCCGTGCTCGCGCTGCTCGCGACGGCCGGCCACGACCTGCTGCCGCGCATCATGAACGGCAACCGGATGGCCGCGACGATGACGAACGCGATCACGATCGTCTGGGGGCTGAACCTGGTGGCGCTGATGCTGATGTGGCAGCGGCGGCGGCGCCATTCCGTGCTCGATCTGTGGGTGATGACGGTGCTGGTCGCATGGCTGTTCGACATCGCGCTGTCGTCGATGCTGAATCACGGGCGCTACGACCTCGGCTTCTACGCGGGGCGCGCGTACGGCCTCGTCGCGTCCGGCGTCGTGCTGTTCGCGATGCTGTTCGAGAACGGCCGGCTGCATGCGCAGACGGTGCGCGCGCTGGCCGGCGCGCGCTACCAGCACCTGCTCGTCGTGCAGAAGAGCGCGCAGTTGAACGACGCGAACGAACGGCTCGAACAGCGCGTCGCCGCGCGCACCGCGCAACTGAGTGCATCGAACCGCGACCTGCGGCGCGAAGTCGAGGATCGCGTGCGTGCGGAGCGCGCGCTGCAGGCGTCGCGCGAGGAGCTGCGCGAGATCGCCGCGATCAGCGCGAGCGCACGCGAAGCCGAGCAGCGCCGCATCGCACGCGAGCTGCACGACGAACTCGCGCAGACGCTCGCGACGCTGAAGAACGACCTCGAATGGCTGATCGACCGCGTGCCGCAGGACGATGCGCTGCTGGCGCGCAAGATCGCCGCGATGCACGCGCTGGCGCGCGGCGCGGTGGCCGCGACGCGCCGCATCGCGTCGGACCTGCGCCCGCTGATGCTCGACGATCTCGGCTTCGCCGCGGCCATGCAATGGCTCGTGGAAGACTTCCGGCACCGTCACGGCATCGAATGCGCGCTGCATGTCGACCCGCCCGAACTGCAGCTCGATGAGCCTTACGCGACCACGGTGTTCCGCATCGCGCAGGAAGCGCTCGCGAACGTCGCGCGACACGCGGCCGCGTCGCATGCGAGCGTCGAACTCGTGCATGCGAACGATGCGATCGCGCTGACGATTCGCGACGACGGCGCGGGGTTCGATCCCGGCGTGCCGCGCAAGTCGGGATCGTTCGGGCTGGTCGGGTTGCGCGAGCGCGCGTATCTCGTCGGCGGCACGCTGCGGATCGCAACGACGCTTGGCGAGGGGACGACGGTCGAGGTGGAGATTCCGATGTCGCATGCGCAGGTGACGGTCGCGCATGGCGGGGATGGGGCGACGCGCGGATAGGTGGGCGAAGGCAGTGGCGCAGGTGGTGCCGAACAGTGGCAATCGCTGCCAGCCCGGTAAAGTATGAGCCTGGTCAGCCGACTTAATCGACGGCCTTTGTCGCGCGTGCCGCTTCCAGCATGCGCTCGAGTTCTGCAAGGACGTGCGCGGCATCGATGTACTCACCGGTCCGCCGCGCCTCGTCACGCGATGCCAGGCCACACGCGACAAACTCGCGCTGCATGCGTCGACGTGAAATGCCATCGCACAACATATTCATGGTCGTCGTTTTCATTGCCAGCTCCATACGCCATACCTGCGACGCATCGTAACGCATCGGCAGGATGCGCAAAGTGTCAGCCTGCTGAACGCGACGCATGCACTGCATGGTTCTGCTCGGCCGCCAGCCGGCCCGTGGCAACATTGCCCGCATGACCTGCTTCGGGACAACGCTACAATTTGTCAACGTCCCGCATCCCTCTCGCGCCGACCGCTCCGACCTCGCGCCGCCATCACAATGAAAACCCTCCGCAGCTACGTACTCTCCTTCTGCGCGGTCGTGGCCGGCTGGCTGGCCGTATCGCTACTGTGCTGGCCCATCCTGCTCGCGCTGCAGGCCCTGACGACGGCCGTGTTCATCCCGCATCCGGCCGGCAGCTACATCGCGCTCGGGTTCGTGTCGACCGCACGGTTCCTCGACTTTCCGACGACCTTCATCGCCGCCTGTTCGGTGCCGTTCATGACCATGCCGCTCGGATTCATCGCGATCGCGTGGTGGTTCGCCGCGTGGCTGATCGTGCCGTCCGCCTACCGGCACTACCGCACCAAGCCGCGCGGTCGCGCATCGCGGGCCGTCGTGTGGCGCGCAGCACGCCGGGGGCTGGTCACGACCGCCGTGCTGTTCCTCGTCGCGATACCGTTCCTGCGGCGCTACGAGATCGTCACGCCGGATCACCTCTACGTCCGGCACCTGTTCGACTGGCACGAGCGCGCGTATCCGCTCGCGTCGCTGAAGGAGATCCACGTGGCCGATCCCGACACCAACCACATCATCACGTGGGACTTCATCTTCGACGGCGACAGGCGCTTCACGACGACCGCGCCGGACATCGACGCGCTCAAGTACCTGCTGTCGAACACGCACGCCTCGGCCAACTTCTCGTTCGTCGGGGACCAGTTGACGATCCGATGAGGCCGCGCGCCGTCACGCCCGTGCCGCCACCATCCCCCGCTCCGACCGCGTCCACGCGACCAGCGCGCCGATCCCGAGCAGCGCGAGACACACGATCGGCACGATCATCGGCCCGAACGCGGTGCCCGTCACCTTGCCGGCAAACGGCATCAGGTTCTGGCTGAAGAAGCCGCCGAGGTTGCCGATCGAGTTGATCGCCGCGACGCTCGCCGCCGCCCGCGCGCCGGTGAAGTAGCGCGGCGGCATCGACCAGAAGCACGGATACAGCAGCGGGATGCACGCGCCGCCGAGCACCAGCGCGATGAAGCGCAGCGGCGTCGACGGCAGCACGAGGCTCAGCAGGAAGCCGAGCGCGCCCAGCGCCGCGACGATCGCGATCGTGCGCAGGATGCTCTTCGCGCGGCGCAGTTTCGCCGGCAGCCACAGCAGCAGCAGCACCGCGAGCGCCCACGGCAGCATGCTCAGGAAACCGTTCGTGGTGCTCGACACGCCGAACGACTTCACGAGCGTCGGCAGCCAGTACGTGACGCCGTACAGCGATGTCGACATCAGCATGTAGGTCGCCGCGAACAGCATCACGCGCGGATCGAGCAGCGCCTTCCACGGCTGCCCATGCTCGGCCTGAGCGGGCTTCTCGCGTTCGAGCGCGGCCTCGACGATCTGCTTCTCGCGGTCGTCGAGGAAACGTGCATCGCGCACCGAGGCGGGCAGCACGCGGAACACGACGACCGCGACGATCACCGCCGGGATGCCCGTCGCCACGAACACCCACTGCCAGCCCGCGAGCCCCCACACGCCGTTCAGGCTCAGCAACACGCCGCCGACCAGCGAGCCGAGCATGTTCGCGAGCGCGCTGCCGAGCGTGAAGATGCCGAGCACCTTCGCGCGATAGCTTTGCGGAAACCACAGCGTCAGGTAGTAGATCACGCCCGGATAGAAACCGGCTTCGGCGATGCCGAGCACGAAGCGCAGCGTGCAGAACGCGGGCATCGACGTCGTGAAGCCCATCAGCACCGTGATGAGCCCCCACGTCAGCATGATCCGCGCGAGCCACACGCGCGCGCCGTAGCGATGCAGCGCGAGCGTGCTCGGCACCTCGAACAGCAGGTAGCCGATGAAGAACAGCGACGATGCGAGCCCGAACGCGGCTTCCGTCATGCCGAGGCTGTGCACCATCTGCAGCTTCGCGAAGCCGACGTTCTGCCGGTCGATGAACGCGATCAGGAACATCACGACGAGGATGGGCAGCAGGCGCCGCGCCATCTTCGACATGATGCGCTGTTCTTCGGCGGACGCGGGGTCCAGGGTGTCGGTGGCGTTCACTTCGGGCTCCTTGCGTGAATCGGTTGCATAGCGGTTACGTACCGGTTGGATCGGGGTTCGATCGGGGTTGAGTCGGCACCGCGCGCGACGATCGCGCGGGCGCGGGGTGTTTCGATGAAAGGGCGCGGCGATCTCAGCCCGACCGGTAGACGTCGAGCATCGGTGCGAACATCTCGTGCCACGCACGCGGCTTCGCCTTGATCGTGCCGGCCAGGTACAGGAATTCGACGTAGTCCATCAGCTGGTTCGGCAGCACCGAGAAGCGCGTGTCGGGCGCGGCGAGCATTTGCATCACGTCGTCGTGCGACACGCCGACGCCCGACGATGCCGCATAGAGCGCGGCCGCCGCGCGCGGATCCCGCGCGATCAGGTGGTTCGCTTCGTCGAGCGCGCCGAGAAACGCGACGGCGAGCGCGGGCTCCGTATCGACGAGCCGCTTCGGCGCGAATACGACATCGTGCGTCAGCGGGCCCAGCACATCGACCGAATTCACGACGCGGTGGATGCCCGGCTGCCGCAGCTCGAGCGTCGAGAACGGCGGCGACGTGAAATGCGCGGTGACGCCGTTCTCGCGGCGAATCAGCGCCTGCATCGCCTGCGGATGCGGCAGGCTCACGGTGATCGAATCGAGCTGCGCGAAATGCTTCGGGCCAAGCTGCCGGCTCGCGACCATCTGCAGCACCACCGCCGACAGCGACGTGCGGATGCCCGGCACCGCGATCCGGTCGGACGGCGTGAAGTCGCGCAGCGACACGAGGCCCGGCCGGTTCGTGTTCAGCGACAGCGACGTGGTCGACAGCCCGCTGATGCCGATCACCTCGACGTTCGGAATGCCGCGCGCCCTCGCCCACAGCTCGATGAAACCCGGTGCGCCGGCGCCCGCGAAATCGAGCGTGCCGGCCATCATCGCGTCGTTGACGGAATTGCCGCCATCGAGCAGCACCCAGTCGACCGCGACATCACGCACGCCGTGGCGCGCCGCATGCCGCTCGAACAACCGCTGCTTCTCCATCACGAGCAGCGGCAGGTACAGCACGCCATAGCCTTTGGAAATCCGTACCGTGCGCGGCTTCGCACGCACGAGCGACGGCGCGGCCAGCGCGCCGAGCCCGGCGGCGATCAATGCACGACGGCGTTGCGACGTCGTCATGCAGGCACCGCCGTGCAACGGACGGCAAAGGGCCACGCGAAGGCCGCCGTGCGGCGCCGCGCGTGCGTCGCGCCCGTGACATGCTGCATGTTGCCGTCTCCTTGAATATTTCTGGTATTAATGCCGTCCTTGCTTGCTGCATCCGGCTCGACACAGGTTATCGAGCGAGTCTGAGAAAATGCTGACATCCCGGCCCCGGGAAAACCCCTAACCCACCCACCTGCGAAACGGCACCATGCGCATTCTCGTCGTGGAGGACGACGCCGAAATCGGCGCGGCGATCCGCAACCGCCTCGCGCGGCTCGGCCATGCCGTCGATCTCGAAACCGACGGCGCGACCGCGAACGGGCTGCTGCGCGTCGAACGCTTCGACCTCGTCGTGCTCGACGCGAACCTGCCGGGCATGGACGGCTTCACGGTGCTGCGCCACCTGCGCGCGTCGGGCAGCACGACGCCCGTGCTGCTCGTCACCGCGCGCTCGGCGATCGACGACCGCGTGAGCGGCCTCGGCCTCGGCGCCGACGACTACCTGGTGAAGCCGTTCGACTACCGCGAGCTCGATGCGCGCGTGCAGGCGCTCCTGCGCCGCAACAGCGGCCATGCGAACGACGTGCTGACGCTCGGCGGCCTCGTGATCGATCGCAGCAGCCGCCTCGCGGAACTCGACGGCCAGCCGCTGTCGCTGTCGCGCCAGGAGTTCGCACTGCTCGAAATCCTCGCGAGCCGGCCGCAGCGGATCTTCTCAAAGGACGAACTGCTGAACCAGCTGTTCAGCTTCGGCAACGAGCCGACCGCGAACGCGGTCGAGCAGTACGTGACCCGCGTGCGCAAGAAGCTGCAGGGCAGCTCGGTCGAGATTCGCACCGCGCGCGGGATGGGGTATCAGATTGCGGCGCACTGACTGGTTCCCGAAGACGCTGTTCGGGCGCACGCTGCTGTTCATCGCGCTCGTCGTCGCGACCGGCGCGCTCGCGCTCGCGGCGATCGCGCGCTACTACGCGGGCGTCGCAGCCGACCGCGCGTACGACCAGTTGCTTGCGGGCGCATCGATCCAGGTCGCGGAAAACCTCTACGTTCAGGGCGGCGTGCTCGCGCTGAATCCGCCGGTGGCCGCGCTGTCGACGCTGTCGCGCTACGACCTCGTCTACTACAAGGTGGTCGATTCGCGCGGCATCGTCGTGGCCGGCTACAACGATCTCGCGAGCCCCGCGACCCTCGCCGCCGCGAAACAGGGCCCCGCGTTCGCGAACGGCATGTACCAGGGACACCGGATCCGCACCGCGACCATCGCGCGCTACATGCCCGAGGAAAGCACGCCGGGCTGGGCGCTCGTGACGGTGGCGCAAACCACCAACGCGCGCCAGCAACTCACGAACGACATGAGTTTCAAGGTGTGGACGCTGATCCTGCTGATGAGCGTGCTCGCGATCGGCGCAAGCGGCCTCGCGATCCGGCGCGGCCTGCGCCCGCTCGCGCAAATCGGCACGATCATCGCCGCGCGCGACCCGGCCGACCTGCGGCCGGTGGCCGTCGACACGCCGAGCGAGATCGACGCGATCATCGGGTCGATCAACGGGCTGATGCACCGCCTCGCGGAGCGGATCAACGCGATGCAGCGCTTCATCGCCGATGCCGCGCACCAGATGCGCACGCCGCTCGCGCGACTCGACGCGCAGATCGAGCTGCTCGACGGCGAAGCCGATCCCGCGCGTCACGCGGCGCGGCTCGACGCGCTGCGCGCGACCTGCTCGGATGTCGGGCGGCTCACCGGCCAGTTGCTCAATCACGCGATGGTGATTCATCGCACCGAAGCCGTACCGCTGCAACCCGTCGAACTCGTCGCGCTCGCGAAGGACGTGCTCGGCCGCACGATTCCGCTCGCGGGCGAGCGCGACGTCGCCGTCGCGTTCGCGAGCGACACGCCGCTCGCCTGGATCGACGGCGATGCGATCAGCCTGCAGGAAGCGCTCTCGAACGTGCTGCACAACGCGCTGCTGCATGGGCATGCGGACGACATCGTCGTCTCGGTCGCGACGCAAGGCGACACCGGCGATGCGGTGACGCTGACCGTCACCGACAACGGCCGCGGGATTCCGCGCGAACATTGGGACGCGGCGCTGCAGCCGTTCGTGCGGATCGCGCCAGACGGCAGCGAGCGGCGCACCGGGTCAGGCCTCGGGCTCGCGATCGTGCAGGAAGTGATGAAGGCGCATGGCGGGCGCATCGGGTTTGCGTTTCCCGATGCGGGCGGGTTCGCGGTGGTGCTGACGTTTCCGCGCGCGGCGGGCGGCGGCGCGGCGCAACCATGAGCCGGCGATTCCGCACCGGCTCATGTACGGCAGGCGCTCAATCGTCGCTGTCGTCGTCGACGCGGTTGCGCTCCGCATGCCGCGCGACCAGCCGGTCCAGCTCGTCGTACTGACGATCGCAGAACAGCCGGCACAACGTATCGACGTCCGCGCGCGTATCGACGTCGATCGTGTCGACATGCTGCTCCAGCTTTCCCTTGCCGATCCCGAAAAACCCCTTCTTCATCCGCATGGAGACCGCATTCAGCTGGAAGCCGTCCGCCTGCGCGTCGCTCAGCGCGGTCACCCACAATTCCCGCTGATCGTCGGCATGCTGCAGCACGAGGGCCGGCAACGGGCCTTCCTGCGTGTCGTCCCATTCGGCATGCTGCACCGCCCACGGGAACGCGTCGAACGCTTGCGTGAACGACGCGTAATCCGTCGCACCCTGCGGATCCAGCTGATCGAATGCGTAGCCGACTTTCTGAACGGAATAGGTCAACATGGCGCGGCGCTCCCGGTGGCGGTAATGGCGACTGAGCGTCAATCTACCTGACAATCCGGCGTGCATCGCAATTTTTTGCCACGCCCACCCCGCCCGCTCACGCCGCCACCGCCTCCCCGCCGAGATACGCATCGCGCACGCGCTCGTCGTCGAGCAGCGCCTTCGCGGGCCCTTCGAGCACGACGCGCCCCGTCTGCAGCACGTACCCGTAATGCGCGATCTCCAGCGCGAGGCTCGCGTTCTGCTCGACCATGAACACGGTCACGCCCTGCCGGTTGATCGCGTCGATCAGCTCCAGCACCTTGTCGACGTAGAGCGGCGACAGCCCCATCGTCGGCTCGTCCATGCAGATCAGCTTCGGCCGCGCCATCAGCGCGCGCGCCATCGCGAGCATCTGCTGCTCGCCGCCCGACAGCGTGCCCGCGCGCTGCGTCAACCGCTCGCGCACACGCGGAAACAGGTCGAGCACGCGTTCGTAGTCTTCCGCCACCGCCGTGCGGTCGCCACGCGTGTACGCGCCCATCAGCAGGTTCTCGCGCACGCTCATGTCGCCGAACAGCCGCCGCGCCTCGGGCACGGCCGCGATCCCGCGCCGCACGCGCTGCGGCGTCGCGAGCGCCGTCACGTCGTCGCCGTCGAAGCGCACGACGCCGCGACGCGGCCGCATCAGCCCGAGAATCAGCTTCATCGTCGTCGACTTGCCGCTCGCGTTGCCGCCGAGCAGGCTGACGATCTGCCCGCGCCCGACTTCGAAGTTCACGTCGAAATGCACCTGCACCGGCCCGTAGAACGTATCGAGGTGTTCGAGTTTCAGCAGCGCGTCGGTCATGGTCGTATCGGGTCCGGAAGAAAGTGCGGTCATGCGGCCGCCTGTGCCGCGCGTTCGGCCGGCGCGCCGCCCGCATGGCGGCGGCCGAGGTACGCCTCGATCACGCGCGGATCGTGCCGCACGTCACGCGGCGCGCCTTCGGCGATCTTCACGCCGTTGTCGAGCACCATCGCGCGGTCGGACACGCGCATCACGAGTTCGAGCTTGTGCTCGATCAACAGGATCGTCAGGCCGCGCGCCTTCAGCGACTGGATCAGTTGCAGCATCTCGGCCGTCTCCGTCTCGTTCATCCCGGCCGTCGGTTCGTCGAGCAACAGCAGGCGCGGATGCAGCGCGAGCGCGCGGCCGATCTCCACGCGCCGCCGGTTCGCATACGACAGGCTGTGCGCCGGATGATCGATGCGCGGCGTGAGCCGTTCGCCAAACCCGGCGACGATCGCGCGCGCCTCGTCGCGCAGCGCGGCCTCCTCGCGCCGCACCGCCGCGG
>NZ_JAAGPM010000192.1:0-12069 GCF_017104865.1 Burkholderia sp. Ac-20349 | reverse complement strand
GCCGCCGCCGGCACGGCGTTCGCGCCCGACTCGGGCGCGACGACCGGCAGCGAAAGCGGCACCGGCGCCGCGGGCGGCGTCGGCACGACCGGCGTCGTCATCTTCATCGGCTCGCCCTGCGGCGTCGGCGCGGGCTCCGGTAGCGGCGTGACGGGTTCCTTCTCGGCGGCCTTGACGGTCGCGCGGTCGCGGCGGGCCGGGTCGATCTTCAGGAAATGCTCGACGAGATTGAAGAAGCGCTCATAGAACACGCCGGCGGGAATCGTCTCGCTGGCGGTCTTGACGAGCGCGTCGTCGCTCGACCCGATCGGCAGCGACAGCGAGCCGAACACGCTGAGGCCGACGCTGGCCGACGTATTCGACTTCTTCAGCGTGTAGCGATCCTGCACCGCGTTCACGTACGCGATGCTCGACGAGCCGTCCGCGTTCGCGTCCGCGCACACGACGTGAAATTCGATCACGACGTGCATGTCGTTGTTCGGCTGGAAATTCTTGCTGCCGTCGACCGCATCGTTGCGCGACGACGACACCACATAGCCCTGGCTCAGCAGCGCACGCCGCGCGGCCTCGCAGGCCGCGTCGGACTTCGAGTGGAACGTATGCGCATACGGGCTGCTGGTCGCGTCGAACTGTTCCTGCTGGTAGATCGGCTTGGGCGGCGACGAGCACGCCGCCAGCACGGTCGCGGCCGCGAGCGCGCACGAAACGGAAAACAGGCGAAATCGGTTGTGCATGGCGTCTTTCAGAAGGCTTGGCGAGAGGTCGCGCAACGGCAGTGCCTGGATGAAGCGCGCGGCAATCTCGTAAGGCCGGGGCGCCATTATAGTTTCGTTTGATGTCGCGCTCGCTTCAGTCGGCCGGCGCGCCGCGTGCCGCAGCCAGCAATTGCGACGTCAGCGGATGGTGTTCGCCGCGCCGCGAGCGGATCGCGTGGATCTCCTCGGTCACGTCGCCCGCGCGCCCGAGCCGCCGCAATCCGCGCAGCAGCGACGCGTCGTTCGCGCCGAGTTCGCTCAGCGGAAACACGCCGAGGCCGCGCGCCGCGAACACGGCCATCAGCGCGCTGTCCTCGAATTCCCCGGCCACGCGCGGCACGATCCGTTCGCCTTCCAGCCACCGATCGAGGCGCGCGCGCAGCGCCGAATGCGCGGTCGGCAGCAGCACGGGCAGGTCGGCGAGGCACTGCGGAAAGTGCTGCCGCGCGGCCGGCGTGACGAGCGCCGCGGGGCCATACCAGTCGACCGGTGAAGCGACCAGCCGCTCGCTCGTCACGCGCAGGTTTGACCCCGAAGGCGCGCCCTGGCCGGCCAGCACCAGATCGAGATGATGCAGCGCCAGCTCCGCGAGCAGCGCGTCGTGCTCGCCTTCGTGGCACAGCAGCCGCAGCGTGGGCGTATCCAGCACGGGGGCGAGGATCGCGTGCGCGGCGAGCTTGGAGATGCCATCGGCGAGGCCGACCGCGAGGCGTACGGTCGGCTGGCTGGCCGCGGCGCGCACTTCGTCGGGAATCAGCCGCCCCATCTCGAAGATCGCCTCCGCGCGTGCAAACGCGGCCTGGCCGGCGTCGGTCATCGCGACGCCGCGCCCGGCCGGGCGCAGCAACTGGTGCCCGAGCGCTTTTTCGAGCTCGCGCACCTGCGCGCTGATCGTCTGCACGGCCATGTCGAGGCGCGCGGCGGCGCGGGCGAAGCCGCCTTCCTTCACGACGACCCAGAAATAGTACAGATGTCGGAAATTGAGCATCGGATCGAAATTTCGGAAAAACCGAACTAAAAGTCAGATTCTGTCTGATTTTTCCGAAGTCCGGGGTGACCTATCATCGGGTTTTCCACTTTCATATCGGCCCATTTCATGGACTACCTGCTGACGCTTGCCGTTGACCCCGCCGTCTGGGCGGCGCTTCTGACGCTCGTCGTGATGGAAGTCGTGCTCGGCATCGACAACCTGATCTTCATCTCGATCCTCAGCAACAAGCTGCCCGAAGCGCAGCGTGCCCGCACGCAGCGCCTCGGCATCGCGCTCGCGCTGGTGATGCGCCTCGCGCTGCTCGGCAGCGTCGCGTGGATCGCGAGCCTCACCGAACCGGTGTTCACGCTGTTCGACCATGCGTTCTCGTGGCGCGACATGATCCTGCTGTCGGGCGGCCTGTTCCTCGTCTGGAAGGCAACCACCGAGATCCATCACCACGTGTCGCACGACGGTGAAGGCGCGGGCGGTACCGGCGGCGCGGTCGGCCTGACGATGTGGGCCGCGATCGGCCAGATCGTGATGCTCGACATCGTGTTCTCGATCGACAGCATCGTGACCGCGATCGGCATGACCGAACACGTGCCGATCATGTTCGTCGCGGTGATCGTCGCCGTCGCCGTGATGCTGTTCGCAGCACAGCCGCTCGCACGCTTCATCGACCGTAACCCGACCATCGTGATGCTCGCGCTGTCGTTCCTGGTCGTGATCGGCATGACGCTGATCGCCGAAGGTTTCGGTTCGCATGTGCCGAAGGGTTACATCTACGCGGCGATGGCGTTCTCGGCTTTCGTCGAGGGCATGAACATGCTGGCGCGGCGCGCGAAGGCGAAGCGCTCGGCACGGACGGAAGGCCACTGAGCTGCCGCGCGTGACGTCGGCCGCCGCGGCGGCCGGCCTCACGTGCCTCATACGGAATCCAGATGAAATTCGCACGGAAAGGAGAAGCGCGATGAAATGCCCAGTCTGCAAGACGCCCGACCTGCTGATGGCCGAGCGCCAGTCGATTGAAATCGACTACTGTCCGACCTGCCGCGGTGTGTGGCTCGATCGCGGCGAACTCGACAAGCTGATCGCACGCGAGACCGGCGACGTGCCGGTGCGTCGCGACGAGACCCCCGCGCGGCACGATGCGCAAGCGCCGCGCGGCCACGACGGCGCATGGGGACGTGACGCTCGCGCTTACGACGATCGTGACCGGCACGATGGCCGCTCGCATGACGATCGCTACAAGCACGACGGCCAGCGCCGCAAGAAATCGGTGTTCGACCTGTTCGACTTCGACTGATTGCGCGGCGCGTCGTAAAAAAGCCCCGCCGGGTGCATATCCGGCGGGGCTTTTTCATGCGTGCGGGATGACGGCACGCACCGATGCTTACGCGTTGCCGGCCGTCACGTCGATGCGACGCGGACGCGTTTCTTCGCGGCGCGGAATCGTCAGCGTCAGCACGCCGTCGCGCAGGTTCGCGTCGATCCTCGACGTGTCGAGGTCGGGGCTCAGCACGAAGCTGCGCGCGTAGCGCGTCGCGCGGATCTCGGCATGCCGCACGCGCAGATCGGCCGGCGTGTCGAGGTGCGTATCGGCTTCGATCGTCAGCGTGTTGTCGTGTACCTTCACGTCGAGATTCTCGCGCGGCACGCCGGGCAGGTCGGCCCGCAGCGTGACGCCGAGATGATTCTCGACGATGTCGACGGCCGGCGTGATCGCGGGCCGGCGGGCTGCTTCGGCGGCAGCGGGGTGAGCGGAGTTGGTCTGACGCTCGGCCAGGGTCGGGTTCGCATTCATGTCGGTATCCTGAATATTATTGAACGGTGATCGCACGCGGCTTCGATGCCTCGCGCCGGCCGACGCGAATCAGCAGGCAGCCGTTTTCATAGCGGGCGCTGACCTGGTCGGGATCCGCATCCCGCGGCAGCTCGACGACACGGCGGAACGCACCGTGAAAGCGCTCCTGCGCATAGGTGCGCAAATCGTCGCCTTCGCTGCGCGGCGCCGGCTTGCGTTCGCCGCTGATCGTCAGCAGGTCCTTGTCGATCGATACGTCGAAGTCGCCCGCGGCCATGCCGGGCGCGAACGCGACGATTTCGATGGCGCCGTCGGTCGCGCCGACGTTGAGCGCGGGAAACGCACCGGGACGCACCGCGCGAATGCCGGACGGACGTTCGCCGAGCAGGTTCGCTACTTGCCGCTGCACGCGGGCGAATTCGTCGAACAGGTCGCTGCCGAAATGGATACCGCTCATGTTGGTCCTCCTGAACAGGGAACGCGGGAGACGTGACGGCGCGACGCCTGCGGCGGGCGCGACGCGGGAACTCCACTGGGTCGAAACGGGGGCGGTGCGTTGCATGATGCACTGCCCGACGACGTGTAATTAGTGACTGCCGCAGCGCATTTCAAGAGGGAATCTGCAATCTGCATCAATGCAGGCCCGTGCGATTCGATGCGACAATCGCCGCGATCTATCTGTAGACCAACGACACGGGACAAACATGGACATTCGACGCATCGCGATCGTCGGCGCCGGCGTGATCGGCGCAAGCTGGGCCGCCTTCTATCTGACGCAGGGTTTCGACGTCGTCGCGACCGATCCGGCGCCGCAAGCCGACACGCGGCTGCGCGACGCGCTGGCCGCGTTTCTCGGCGATCGGGCCGCCGAGCTTTCCGCGCGGCTGTCGTTCGACGCCGATCTCGTGCGTGCGCTCGACGGCGTCGATTTCGTGCAGGAAAACGGCCCGGAACGGCTCGACCTGAAGCGCGAGTTGTACCGGCAAATGGACGATGTGCTGCCCGCGTACGTGCCGATCGCGTCGAGTTCGTCCGGCCTGAAAATGTCGGACATCCAGACCGCATGCGACAAGCATCCGGAGCGTTGCCTGATCGCGCATCCGTTCAATCCGCCGCACCTGATTCCGCTCGTCGAGCTGGTCGGCGGCGATGCGACCAGCCAGGACGTGATCGCGCGCGTGAAGGATTTCTACGATGCGCTCGGCAAGCAGACGATCGTCCTCAACAAGGAGATGACCGGCCACGTCGCGAACCGGCTCGCGGCCGCGCTGTTCCGCGAGGTGTATTACCTCGTCGGCGAAGGCGTCGTGAGCGTTGCCGACGCGGACAAGGCCGTTGCCTGGGGCCCCGGCCTGCGCTGGGGGCTGATGGGGCAGTGCCTGACCTATCACCTCGGCGGCGGCGCGGGCGGGATCGCGCATTTTCTCGAACACCTGTCGGGGCCGATCACCAGCTGGTGGGACGACCTTGGCACGCCTTCGTTCGATCCGGACGTCGATCGCAAGCTGAACGACGAATTGCGCGCGATCCAGGGCGAGCGCTCGATGCAGGAACTGGCGGCCGAACGCGACCGCCTGCTCGTCGAACTGATCGACGCGCGGCGCCGCAGTTTCCTGCCGTGACCGCGCCGCGGCGCCGCGTACGGGCCGCAGCCGGCTACTGCTGCGCGGCGGTTTGCGGTGCCTGCGGCGTCTGCGCGAGCCAGGCCGGGCTCGTGGCCTGCACCAGTTCGCGGTTGCGTGCGCGGGTCGCGGCGTTCGGCGGGTAGTTGCCGTCGTTCGTCGGCAGTTCGCCGTCGAGATAGGCCTGCTTGAGTTGCGCGATCACGTCCGCGCGGGTCAGCCCCTGCGCGGGCGCCGCGGCGTCGGTCGTCTGGGCGAAGGCGGGGGACAGCAGGGCGGCGGTGGCGGTCGCGACGGCGAATCGCAAGACATTCATGGCGTGCTCCGATCAAGGGGACGGGACACCGGATGCGCGCGGCGGCTGGCCGTGCGTTCCGATGGGTCCCATTGTCGCGAGCGGGTGCTGCGCGGACGATGACGCGTTCCGGGCAAAGCTGTCAGGTGCGGGCACCCGGCGCGGGCACCGGGTGCGGTCCCCTCTGCGTGTGCCGCGCCCGGAGCGGTTACAACTCCGACGCCGCCGCGATCAGCGTGGCTTCGAGTGCGAGCGTCGAACGCGACGCGGCCGCCGGCCGGTCGATCACGTATTCGAGTTCGCCGAGTTCGGGCAGCCCCGCGTCGAGCCGCGCGAGCCCGGCCGGAATCACATAGCCGGCGAACGCGCTGACGCCGAGCCCCGCACTCGCCGCGGCACGCAACACCGCGACGCTGCTGCTCACGACCGCGATCCGGTACGGCCGCCCGACGGCCTCGAGCGATTCGAGCACGCGGCGGCGCGACACGCTCGGCTCCGGATGCATCGCGAGCGGCAGGACGGTCTCGTGGCCGGTGATCCGCGAATCGGGGCCCGTGCACCAGTACAGCGGTTCGCTGCGGATCACGCGGCCGCGCCGGCTGCCCGCGATGCGCTTCGCGAACACGAGATCGTGCCGCCCTTCGTCGAGCGCATCGAACAGGTCGCCCGACAGCCCGGTCGAGATCGCGAGCTCGACGTCCGGATTGCGCTGCACGAAGCTCGCGAGCGCGGCCGTCAGGTGCGCCGACGCGAAATCCTCCGACATCGCGAGCCGCACCTTGCCCGACAGCGGTGGCCCGCACACCGACGTGACGGCCTCGTCCATCAGTTCGAGGATCCGCACCGCGTAGCGGAACAGCGCGTCGCCGTGCTGCGACAGGTGCACGTTGCGCGTGTCGCGTTCGAACAGCGGCCGGTCGAGCAGCTCCTCGAGGCGGCGGATGTGCTGGCTGACGGTCGACTGCGACAGGTTCACGCGCTCGGACGCGGCGGTGAAGCTGCCGGACTGGGCGACGGCGACGAAGCTGCGCAGCAGCTCGGGCGGTAACGGGCGCATTGCTAAATCCACTGAATCGGTTTCGACAACTTCATAAATGGCCGGATTTTGCGGCGCTAGTATCGGATCACGCGCCGGTGCGGCCCCCAACGGGGTACACCGGGCGCGTAGCCCGCGTCGCGCCGGCGGCTGCTTCATTCAGTCTACGGCATCCGGCGTCCGGCCCGAAACCGCATCATCCCATCGACCGCCCGAGAACGCGCCCGCAAGACGGGCCGCCGGGCCGCGGCGCACCGCCGCAGGAGACGAGTCCGCGCACGGGATCGGCGTGCGGGGCCGGTTCCTGCATGCGTCCGGCGCCCGTCACGAAGAGACTGGAGACGACTCATGATCATCTACGGAACCGCGCTGCTGGCGTTCTGCCACCTGGCCGGACTGTTCCTCGGCGACCTGCTCGGCAGCGCGATCGGCGTGAAGACCAACGTCGGCGGCGTCGGCATCGCGATGCTGCTGCTGATCTGCCTGCGCCTGTGGCTGCACCGCCGCGGCTGGCTGCCGAAGGAGACCGAAGCCGGCGTCGGTTTCTGGGGGGCGATGTACATCCCCGTGGTCGTTGCGATGGCCGCGAACCAGAACGTCGTCGCCGCGCTGAAGGGCGGCCCGGTCGCGTTGCTGGCCGCCGTCGGCGCAGTCGCGATCTGCGCATGCTGCATCGCGGTACTCGTGCGCACCGGGCGCGACGACACGGCCTTCGCGGGCGTGCCGCAATTCGAAGAACAGTGACGGAGGCCGCCATGCTGCAGATGCTCGAAAAAACCGTCGCCCACAACGGGCTCGTCGCGTCGTTCGCGCTGGTCGGCCTGATCATGTGGCTGTCGTCGATCGCGTCGCGCAAGCTCACGTTCGGCCGCGTGCACGGCTCCGCGATCGCGATCGTGATCGGTCTTGCGCTGGCTTACGTCGGTGGCGCCTTCACCGGTGGCGAGAAGGGGCTCGCCGACGTGCGGCTGTTCGCGGGCGTCGGCCTGATGGGCGGCGCGATGCTGCGCGATTTCGCGATCGTCGCGACCGCGTTCGAAGTGCAGCCGGCCGAGGCGCGCAAGGCCGGGCTCGTCGGCGTCGTGTCGCTGCTGCTCGGCACCGTGCTGCCGTTCATCGTCGGCGCGTGCATCGCGCGCGCGTTCGGCTACACCGACGCGGTCAGCATGACGACCATCGGCGCGGGCGCCGTCACCTACATCGTCGGGCCCGTCACGGGCGCGGCGATCGGCGCCAGCTCCGACGTGATCGCGCTCAGCATCGCGACGGGGCTCGTGAAGGCGATCATCGTGATGGTCGGCACGCCGGTCGCGGCCAACTTCATGGGCCTGAAGACGCCGCGTTCGGCGATGATCTTCGGCGGCCTGGCCGGCACCGTCAGCGGCGTGAGCGCGGGGCTCGCGGCGACCGACCGCCGGCTCGTCCCGTACGGCGCGCTGGTCGCGACGTTCCATACGGGCGTCGGCTGCCTGCTCGGCCCGTCGCTGCTGTTCTTCACGACGCGCGCGCTGGTCGGCGGGTAGGCCCGGACGATGGGCGACTCGTGCGCGGGCCGCATCCATCGCGGCGTCCTCTGAGTCGCATTCGTCAACATCATCAATCGGCGGCGGCGCCAGGCTTAGAATGCCGCTGAACCATCGAAGCGGGAGAACTGTTCATGACGGGATGGAATCACGCGCGGCAGGCGCGCGATGCACGCCTCGCGGCCGGTGCGCGTTTCGCGCAGGGCAAGCGGGTCGATGCGCGCGACACCGTGGCGTTGCTCGAAGCGGTGCTGCGGCCAGGCGACCGCGTCTGCCTCGAAGGCGACAACCAGAAGCAGGCCGACCTGCTCGCGACGGCGCTTGCCGACGTCGACAGTGCAAAGGTGCACGACCTGCACATGGTGCAGTCGGGCGTGGTGTTGCCCGAGCACCTCGACGTGTTCGAGCGCGGCATCGCGAAGCGCCTCGACTTCGCGTATTCGGGCCCGCAGTCGCAGCGCATCGCGAAGCTGCTGTTCGGCGGCAAGATCGCGCTCGGTGCGGTACACACCTATCTCGAGCTGTTTGCACGCTACTTCATCGACCTCACGCCGCACGTCGCGCTGATCGCCGCGGTCAGCGCCGATCGCGACGGCAACCTGTACACCGGCCCGAACACCGAAGATACGCCGACCGTCGTCGAGGCCACCGCCTTCAAGGACGGCATCGTGATCGCGCAGGTCGACCGCATCGTCGACAAGGTGCCGCGCGTCGACATCCCGGGCGACCGCGTGCATTTCGTCGTCGAGGCCGGCCGGCCGTTCTACGTCGAGCCGCTGTTCACGCGCGATCCGGCCGCGATCACCGAAACGCAGATCCTCACCGCGATGCTCGCGATCAAGGGCATCTACGAGCCGTACGGCATCAAGCGCCTGAACCACGGGATCGGCTTCAACACGGCCGCGATCGAGCTGCTGCTGCCGACCTACGGCGAGAAGCTCGGGCTGAAGGGCAAGATCTGCTCGCACTGGGCGCTCAATCCGCATCCGACGCTGATTCCCGCGATCGAGTCGGGCTGGGTCGAGCAGATCCACTGCTTCGGCTCGGAAGTCGGGATGGACGACTACATCCGCGCGCGCTCCGACATCTGGTTCACGGGCCCCGACGGGTCGCTGCGCTCGAACCGTGCGTTCTGCCAGACGGCCGGGCTCTATGCGTGCGACATGTTCATCGGCTCGACGCTGCAGATCGACCTGTCCGGCCATTCGTCGACGGTCACGGCCGAGCGCATTGCCGGTTTCGGCGGCGCGCCGAACATGGGCAGCGACGCGCGCGGCCGGCGTCATCCGAGCGAGCCGTGGCTGAAGGCCGGCGCGGAAGCCGACCCCGACACGCCGGCGGCGCTCAGGCGCGGCCGCAAGCTCGTCGTGCAGATCGGCGAGACGTTCGGCGACAAGAACGTGCCGATGTTCGTCGAGAAGCTCGACGCGCTGAAGCTCGCCGACAAGCTGCAGCTCGACCTCGCGCCGATCATGGTCTATGGCGACGACGTCACGCACATCGTCACCGAGGAAGGAATCGCGAACCTGCTGATGTGTCGCGACAAGGACGAACGCGAGCATGCGATCCGCGGCGTCGCCGGCTATACGGAGATCGGCCGCGGCCGCGACCGGAAGATGGTCGAGCGGCTGCGCGAACGCGGCGTGATCCGCCGCCCGGAGGATCTCGGCATCGATCCGCTCGACGCCGATCGCCGCTGGCTCGCCGCGCGTTCGATCAAGGATCTCGTGCACTGGTCGGGCGGGCTCTATGCGCCGCCGGCCCGGTTCCGCAACTGGTGAGGAAGAGGGCATGGAACAGTTGAACTACCGCTTCACCGCGCGCGAGCGCGCGAAGGGCGAGCAGGCCGCGGCGCTCGTCGGCGTGGTGGCATCCGGCAATCTCGAAGTGCTCGTCGAGCGCGTGCTGCCGGGCAACGAATGCGAGATCGACATCCGCACTGCGGCGGTCGGTTTCGGCGCGGTGTGGCAGGCCGTCGTCACGGATTTCGTCGAGCGGCGCACGCCGGGCGGCCTGAAGCTGTCGATCAACGACGGCGGCGCGCGGCCCGACATGGTGTCGCTGCGGCTCGCGCAGGCGGTGCGGGCAATCGAGGGGGACGCATGATGAACGACGCGATCCACGATACGCGCGATACGCCCGCGTTCGTCGCGAATGGCGCGAGCTGGTACGAGGCATCGGCCCGGCAACGTATCGACGGGCTGCTCGACACGGGCAGCTTCAGCGAATTCCTCGGCCCGGCCGAGCGCGTGACGAGCCCGCACCTGCCGCTGTTCGACCTGCCGCAGCAGTTCGACGACGGGATGGTGGTCGGCCACGGCCGGCTCGACGGCCGGCCGGTGTTCGTCGCCGCGCAGGAAGGCCGCTTCATGGGCGGTGCGTTCGGCGAAGTGCATGGTGCGAAGCTCACGGGGCTGTTGCGCGCGGCGCGCGACACCGGCAAGCCGGTGCTGATCCTGTTCGATACGGGCGGCGTGCGGCTGCAGGAAGCGAACGCGGGCGAACTCGCGATCGCCGAGATCATGCGCGCGCTCGTCGAAGCGCGTGCGGCCGGCGTGCCGGTGATCGGGCTGATCGGCGGGCGCGCGGGCTGCTATGGCGGCGGCGGGTTGCTCGCCGCGTGCTGCTCGGCGCTCGCGGTGTCGGAGCAGGGCCGCATCAGCGTGTCGGGCCCCGAAGTGATCGAGACCAATCGCGGCGTCGAGGAATTCGATGCGAAGGACCGCGCGCTGATCTGGCGCACGATGGGCGGCAAGCACCGGCGGTTGATCGGCGGCGCGGATCGCTACGTGGCCGACACGCCCGATGCTTTCCGTGCGGCGGCGCTGGCGCTGATCGGCCGCGCGCCGACATTCGATGCGGCGATGCTGCGCGCGGAACAGGCGCGCCTCGAAGCGCGCGTCGAGCGGTTCGGTGCGTGCAAGGACGCGCTCGACGTGTGGCGTGCGCTGGGCGCATCGGCGCCCGAAGCGATTCCGGGGATGCCGGATGATGCCTTCGCCGCGCTCGCGGACCAACTGCAGGAGCAGAAATGAAACGACCCCCACGCTCACTTCGTTCGCTGCCCCCCGAGGGGGCGGATGCCTCCCTTGGGGCGGCCCGGCGGGAGGCATCGCATGACGCTCGATGAGGTACTGAATTCACTGTTCCCGCAAGGGCATTCGGTCGTCCGTCACGGTGGCTTGCTGACCGGCCACGCGGAACTGGCCGGCACGCGCGTCGACGTGATCGGCGTCTCCGAGCGTTTGCCGTTCGGCATCGACGAGGCGCTGACGCTCGCGGCGCGCGTGCTCGACACGGTCGCGCGCGGCGGCGACACGCCGATCGTCGTGCTGGTCGACAGCGACAGCCAGCGGATGAGCAAGCGCGACGAACTGCTCGGCCTGAACGAAGGGCTGTCGCATCTCGCGAAGTGCCTGATGCATGCGGATCTCGCCGGGCACCGGACCATCGGCGTGCTGTACGGTCACACGGCCGCGGGCGCGTTCATCGCGACCGCGCTCGCCACGCGCACGCTGCTTGCGGTGCCGGGCGCCGAGCCGGAGGTGATGGACCTGCCGTCGATGTCGCGCGTGACCAAGCTGCCGATCGACGTGCTGAAGGAGATGTCGCGTTCGACGCCGGTGTTCGCGCCGGGGCTCGACAACCTCGTGAAGATGGGCGCCGTCGACGCCGTGCTCGATCCGTCCCGCGCACTCGATGCGCAGGTCGGTGAATGGCTCGGCAAACCGGCCGACCGCGTCGACCGGCGCGCCACGCGCGGCCGGCCGGTTGCCGCCGATGTCGCCCAGCGCGTCGAGGCACTCGCGCGTGCCGCACGCTGAGCCGCCGCTGCGCCGCCACACGCTCGTCACGCTGACGGCGGCGGGGTGGGGCGCGGCATTCGCGCGCGATCCGGTGCTCGCGGCCGATCCGCTCGTGCAGGCATGGGCCGCGCACGATTGGCCGCTGATCGTGCGCCGCGCGTCGCCCGACCAGGCCGATGCCGGCCGCGTGCCGCTCGGCCTGCCGCTGCCGCCTTCCGCGGGCAAGGCGCGCCTCCCCCCGAACGCGGCCGCCGA
>NZ_JAAGPM010000191.1:0-12185 GCF_017104865.1 Burkholderia sp. Ac-20349 | reverse complement strand
GTGTGCAGCGCGTGTGCCCCGGACACCGGCATGCCGTCGGTCAGGAACGCGACATCGATGGCTTCGGACGTCAGATCGACATGGGTATCGGTCAGCGTCACGGTCGGCCGCACGTCCGGAAACCGGTTCACAAAGCGATCGAGCAACGCGCTCAACTGGCTGAGCCCGAACGCGACCGGCGCGGCGATGCGCAATGCGCCTTCCGGCTTGCTGCCCATCGCCACGAAACAGCCGTCGATGTCGTCGATCGCATCGAGAATCCGCTCGACGCGCGCGAGGTACAGCTAGCCGATTTCCGTCAGCGACTGGTGGCAGGTGCTGCGTTGAAGCAGGCGTGCCCCAAGGCGCGTCTCGAGCGCATCGACCAGCCGGCTCGCCATCGTCGTCGACACGCGCAGCCGGGTTGCCGCCCGGCGAAATCCGCCTTCCCTTGCCACCGTCACGAATGCCCGAATCGATTGAAGTTGGTCCATTTGTCCGGATTCCCCTGCGCGGTCGACTGGACGGAGCGCACCGGAAAGCCGTCGCTGCCCCAATGCGCATTGGGGTTACCGTGAATTCCAAGGACTCTTTTCATTTCAAGTGTGAAGTTGGGTGAACTGTGAGCGCATGCATTAATCGTAACGGCGACATCAATCTGAAAAAAGATGCCAAAATACCCCTCAGAATCCCATTTGTAGGACAATGACTGTATGGAAGATCTCAGTGACCTCGCATATTTCGTCCAAGCTGCCGAGCATGGCGGCTTCGCCGCCGCCGAGCGCGCCACCGGGATCCCCAAATCCAAGCTCAGCCGCCGAGTCGCCGAGCTGGAGGCCAGAATGGGTATCCGGCTGATCCAGCGCAGCACGCGGCGATTCGCCGTGACCGAGATCGGGCAGCGCACCCTGCAACATGCGCGCGCCATGCTGGCCGAAGCCGAGGCTGCTCTGGCCCTTTCCGCTGAGTACGCCGCCGCGCCGCGCGGCCCTGTCCGCCTTTCATGCCCGCCTGCATTGCTGCAAAACGCGGTGGCTGACATGCTGGCGAAATTCCTGTGCACCTGGCCCGAAGTCGTGGTTCGCGTCGAATCGACCAATCGCAAGGTCGATCTTTGGCACGACGGCGTCGATGTGGCGCTACGCGTCCGGTTTGCCGCGCCAGACGGCACCATGCGAACCACGCATGCCGACGAAATCGTCAAGCCGCTGGCGCGCAGCTCACACGTGCTGGTGGCCGCGCCCGTGCTGATGACCAGCGCCGCTCCACCCACAATCCCGGCAGACCTGGCACGTCTACCCACGCTGGGCTTGGGCAATTCGACGGACGAAAGCTATTGGACGCTGATAGGCCCGGCTGGCGAGCGCGCCGAAGTGCAGCACACGCCCCGCCTGGTGGCCAACGATGTCGGCTCGCTATTGGTTGCGGCGCTGGCGGGCGTCGGTTGCGCGTCACTGCCGCGCGAACTGGTGCATTCGGCCCTGATCGATCGCCAACTGGTCGAACTGCTGCCCGGTTGGGCCCCCCCTGCAGGCATCGTGCAAGCCGCATTCGCTTCGCGCCAAGGTATGCGGCCAGCGGTGCGCGAGATGCTGGATTTCCTGGCAAAGGAATTCGAACGGTTGGCAAGCGAAGGACGTTACCTGCCGATCGAATGAAGTCTCCGTCTCCTGTCGAGCCCGACGGTCGAACGCCTGAAAGCCCGGCAACTGCAGGAGCCTATCGGCATGCTTCCGGCTGTTCGATTCCAGCACGCACCGCGTGCCTTCCAGCACGTTTTGCAACCGTTGGTCCAAGCAATGTTGTTCCCGTCCATCGACTCTCAGACAAAGGCCGGCGAGCGCGGAGAAACGAAATTGCTTGCTGACGGTGAGTAGAGAATTGTTCCTGCGTGGCGCCGGTGCCGAGAGGGGTGACTAGTGTTGAAGTTAATAAATAGTGCCAATGGTGTTCGTTCGTGCGCTAATCGTGTCCGGTAATTGCGCTAATGCGATGCGGCGAAGGTCAAACTGCGGAACTGAACAGCGGCAGGTCGTTGACGAGGTGTTTCCACGAGGGGCGCTGAATTCCATACGAGTTTGCTCATGAACAAGAAGACAATAAATTCCAGGTGGTGAACATGGATCATGTCTTTCATGGCGAGTGATCCTCCACACTATCCTCGTCAGGTCGAGGCGATCCGTTCGGACTCTTGTTCGCGATGTTGGTAAAGCATATTCCATCCCCCATCAGGATGGCATTCCACGATCTGCTCCAGGTTTGATTATCAGGAAATCATCCATCATTCGACTCCTGCATTTATCCGCAAAGTCATTGGCAAGTATTCTGTCTTCGAGAAAATCCTTCGATTGGGATTCGGTTATTTCGTAATGTTCCTCGCAATCAATCATGCCATTGCTGACTGGAATCGATAGATAGTGCGCGCCTGAGTCCAGTTCAACTCCTATCGAGTACCTACCTTCCCTGGAGAAGTAAATATCATTGAATTTCATGCGTACACTTCAACCGATGTCAATTTGATTTGCAGTGTATTGCAAAGGGGATATGCTGCCCGCAATTTCTCATTAAAACTCGAAACTCTATTCATGTGACGGGCGCCTGAAATCTCGAAGCACAATCCCCCTGACGAACCTACACACCCGAACGGCTTCATAGGCGGCGGATCGCAGACGTATTTCGCCTCTCAACTAGGCATTCGCATCAGGCACACGCGTAGACGCTTGACAAGCTCTGGATCATTGACGCAATCGACAGGTCGAATTCCGTCGAGTGCCGGCACATTCGAATCAATCCATTTTTTGGCCGATTTCGGGCCAGCCACCCAATAGATTGTATAAGCAAGATCAATATGGCCGTTGAGATCGGTAGCCAACTCCCTGACTTCCGGGAGATCGATGTATTTGGCAAATAAACTGGAGAACCGTTCCCAGGATTCATCTCCTCCGTAGTATTGCTCGAGTTCAATCATTGGAGTCCTCCAAATGAAATTGGATGGGTGCCACATGGGCGGCGGGCGAATGGCGCCAAAATGCCGCCGCATCCATCTCTTCGCGAATCCGCGACCGATGCCACATCAGCCGCCCCCCGCTCTCGCCCCCTGCCGCAACAAGCACGTTATATTCTCCTCCCAGGCAACGCAAAGCAACACGCGTCGCATCGACAGACGACAACCCGTCATCGCCGCATTGCCGACGCGCTTCTTGACCCCGGGAGACCGAGAAAAATGGACCACGCGCAGTACTTCAGCCAAAGCTCGATTCAGGCCGCGAATCTTCGTCTGCACTATCTGACGCAGCTACTGCGTGAGCAGACCGGCTCGATCGTCCAGTACGGCATCCTGCGGGGATTGCCCATCGGCGTCAGCCACTGGGCGGAAGTCGCGGTGGGCGGCTACCTGCTCGGCACGTACGAGATCGCCGTTTGCGCGATTCTCGAAGCGCTCGGATCGCCCGAAAAGGTGCTGGTCGACCTGGGGGCCGCCGACGGGATTTTCGGCATCGGTCTGGTCCGGAACAACGTCTTCGCCCGCAGCGTGTGTTTCGAAATGGACGAGCAGCGCCGCCAGGCTATCCAGCATCGGGCCGCGGAGATGGGGCTGGCGGACCGGGTCGCCGTGTTCGGCCAGGCCGATCGCAACCTGCCCGCCGTCCTGGCGGAGCACGGTGGCGATCCGGCCGAACGGGTCATCCTGTGCGATATCGAGGGCGCGGAGTTCGAGCTGTTCGACAATGCGCTGCTGGAACAGCTTTCCGGCAGCCAGGTCATCATCGAAATCCACGATTTCCTGCTTGCCGACCCGGAGCAAGCCGCTCGCGCGTTCGACGAATTGAGCCAGCGCGCCAGCGAGCATTTCCACGTGTACGAGATTCGCGACGGGTTGCGGGACATTCGCAACATCCCGCTGCTGCGCCACTGGTCGGATTGGGATGCATGGCTCATGTGCGTCGAGGCGCGTTACCGGATGATGCGATGGATCTGGCTCGAGCCGAAAAGCCAGCCGCGGCGTTCCGGTCATGACATCGACCGGCTGATCCTCGACTATCAACGCCGGATTTTCACCACCTGATGCCTGAGAACGGGCGCGCCTCGGAACACGGCGCGCCCGGTTGCCGCGACATCACACGTATCGCACGGCGATATCCGACACGATAGACACGTCGGCCCCCCGCTTGAGCGCGGCGATGATTTGCACTGAAGCAAGCCGAGCCGGGCATGCCGGCGGCCGAACTCGGCCAACTCCGCAAACATCTGCTTGCACCTCGACAACGGCCCTTGACGTCAATCCTGCTCATTGATGTTCGGATAGTCCTCGAACGTCTCCTTGATCAGATGGCGGAGCCAGACGTTGGCTGGATCGGTATTCAACCGGGAATGCCAATGCTGACGCAGGGCGAACGGCGGCAGTTCGACGGGCGGCGGCAACATCCTGACGGTACCCAGTTTCGAGAAGACCTTGCCCAGTTCCAGCGGAACGGTCGCGATGAGGTCCGGTTGTGCATCGATCAGATGCGGCACGGCCAGGAAATGCGGCGTGGTAAGAAAGATGTTCCGTTTGATGCCATAGGCGTCGAAGGCACTGTCGTACGCTGCGCTGGCCCGCCCCGTCAGAGAGACGACGATTTGCGGCATCGCTTCGAATTGCTCACGCGTCAGTGTCTTGCCGATCTTCCGGTTTCGCACGCTCACCAGCGTCACGAGCGAATGCATGAAGAGCTGCTGCTGATACAGCCCTTCCGGCGCAGCGTGAATCGAGCCAAGCGCCAAATCCGCTTCACCGGAGGACAGCATCCCTTCGATCTGTTCCAGCGGCCCCTGTACCGAGCGCAACGTACAGTGCGGCGCCATCTTGCGCAGCCGGCGGATCAACGGCGGCAGAAAGACGAGCTCCCCCATGTCGGTCATGCAGAGCACGAAAGCACGCCGAGCCGTCAGCGGGTTGAAGCCCGCCTCGGCTACGACGTTCTCCCGAATCGATGCGATCACTTCCGAGATGGTGCCGCCTAATTGATCGCCCTTCGCCGTGGGCATCATGCCTTCCGCCGTCTTCACGAATAGCGGGTCTTCGAAGAATGTCCGAAGGCGGTTGAGCGCGTGGCTCATCGCGCCCTGCGTCAGCCCGATATCCTGCGCCGCGCGCGTCACACTCCGCTCGCGGAACAGGGCTTCGAACACGACCAGCAGATTCAGATCCAGGTCTCTGATATGCATGGCGTGCATTGTCTCCATTAATGGCATTAGCTTGACGCATCATCACGTCGATCCTATCTTGCCGTCAAGCGCCCGACGAGCCGGCGCAGACAAGAAATCAAGGAGACGAGCATGTTCATCCAGAACACGTGGTACGTGGTCGCGTGGTCTCACGAAGTCGCATCCGATGCGCTCTTTTCACGCGTCGTCATTGGAAAACCGGTGGTGATGTATCGCAAGGATGACGGCGGCATCGTTGCCCTTGAAGACCGGTGTTGCCATCGCGGTGCGCCGCTTTCCGTCGGCCGGCGCGAAGGCGATTGCGTGCGCTGCATGTATCACGGACTCAAGTTCGACAGCGCCGGCGTATGCGTTGAAGCACCCGCTCAGCAGCGCATTCCGCCGCGCGCGAAAGTCAGGAGTTACCCCGTCGTCGAGCGGCATCGCTGGATCTGGATCTGGATGGGCGATCCCGCGCTTGCCGACCCGAGCACCATTCCCGACACGCATTGGGTCGACGATCCTTCATGGCGCAGCCTGCCCGGGTACATTCACTATCACGTCAACTACCTGCTCATCTGCGACAACCTGCTCGACTTCTCGCATCTGCCCTTCGTTCATCCGACGACGCTCGGCGGCTCCGAGGACTACGCGAAAGTGCAGCCTAAGGTCGAGCGTATCGAAAACGGCGTGCGCATCACGCGCTGGGTGTTGGATACCGATGCGCCGCCGTTCGCGGCGGCTGTCAAGGGCTGGCCCGGAAAGGTGGATCGATGGAATATCTACGACTTCACCCTGCCCGCCATTCTGCGCATGGACTCGGGCATGGCGCCGACGGGTACGGGCGCGCGCGACGGCGTGCGTGTCGATGCGGCGGAATTTCGCGGATGTCAGGCGCTGACGCCCGAAACGGAAAGTTCGACGCATTACTTCTTCGCCCATCCCCACAACTTTGCGATCGATAACCCTGAGGTCACCCGCTCCGTTCACCAGTCCGTCGTCGATGCATTCGATGAAGACCGGGACATCATTACGGCGCAGCAAAGAAACCTGGCACTCGACCCCGGCTTTGAAATGACGCCCTTCGGTATCGACTCGGCGCTTTCCCAGTTTCGCTGGGCCGTGAAAGCCCGTCTGGAAGAAGAAGGCGAGGCCCGAACACAGGCCGGTGCGGAGCGCTGACATGATCGAGATGAAGGTGACGGCGCTGCGGATCGAGGCCGAAGGAATCGTCGGGGTCGACTTGCGTCCCGCTGACGGCGCGCCGCTTCCGCCGTTCGAGCCGGGCGCGCATGTCGATGTTCATCTACCCGATGGCATGACGCGTCAGTACTCGTTGTGCAACGAGGCGTGGGACAGGTCGCGTTATTGCCTCGGGATCGGCCGATCCGCGACGTCGCGAGGCGGGTCGGCCTACGTTCATGAACGGCTGCGACTCGGCGACACGCTGATGATCGGCAAGCCGCGCGCACTGTTCGGGTTGTCGCCTGTCGCGAAGCGGCATCGGTTTATTGCAGGCGGCATCGGCATTACGCCAATACTCGCGATGATCCGCTGGTGCGTGCGTCACGAACTGCCGTGGGAGCTCCACTATTGCGTTCGTTCGCGTGCCCATGCGGGATGGATGGACGAACTGCGCTCGTTCGGCGGGCCGGTGCACGTGTACGCCGACGACGAGAACGCAGGGTCTCTTCCGCACGACGTCGGCGCGATGATGCGCGATGTGTTTCCCGATGAGCATCTTTATTGTTGCGGACCGGCAGGTCTGATGGACGCCGTTGCGGCACAGGGCGGACACGCAGCGCTCTCGCCGGAGCGGCTTCACTTCGAGCGATTTGCTGCGCCCGCCCAAAGTGAGGAAGTCGCGGAAAACGGATCGTTCTCCGTCGTGCTTGCCCGACAGGGTCTGCGATGCGTTGTCGAGCCTGACGAATCGATTCTCGAATGTCTCGAGCGCCACGGCGTACGGGCGGCGCATTCGTGTAGAGAGGGCCTGTGCCGGAGCTGCGAAGTTGCGCTGCTGTCGGGCGAGGCGGACCATCGCGACTATGTGCTTGACGACGACGAGCAGAAGGCGAATCGATCGCTGATGATCTGTGTTTCGTGCGCCAGGTCCAGCGAGTTGGTGATCGATCTCTAGGCGTCGAAGCGCACGTTCAAACGCTTCCGACAGATGGATGAGGCATTCGCAGCACCGTCACTAGTGAGCCACGCTACCAGGGTACCGTGGCTCACGGCTGCTGGCCGTGAGATGGTTGACGACGGAACCTGGTTCAGAATAGTATGCGCGCATACTATTTATAAAAAAGGAGCAGGCATGTGGACAGTTGAGGTCACAGGCGAATGTGCCGCGACACCGGCACAGGTCTTCAGCGTCCTGGCGGAGCCGGAGAAATGGTCGGAATGGAACGAAGGTGTCCTGAGCATCGAGATGCACGGGTCGTTCCAGGCAGGCACGACGGCGGTGATGGTTCTGCCGGACTCGACGAGGTTGCCGTTCCGCTTCGCGTGGGTTGAGGCTGACAAGGGCTTCGAGGATGTCACCGAAGTACCGGACGCTGGCGTGGTTGTTCGCGTTCGTCACGAACTGTCGCCGACCGAGCGCGGCACGAAGATCACGTATCGCTGCGAAGTCGATGGACCCGAGCCGGTAGCCGGGACGGTGGGTGCGGCTGTCACGGCTGACTTCGCAGACGTGATCGCTGCCCTTGGTTTGCGGGCGGAGCAGCTGGGTGAGTGAATCCCTTCACCCTGGCGAAAGTCCGGGACTTCTACTATGGCGAGCGACGCTGGGCTGGCAGCGTCGTATTACCGCCGCGCTGAAGCCGTTGGGGCTGACGCACGTTCAATTCGTCCTGCTGGCCAGTACCTGGTGGATCACACGCGTTGCCGGGGAGACGCCAAGTCAGCGCCGCGTTGCCGAGCACGCCAATACCGACCCGATGATGACCTCGCAGGTCCTCCGTGTACTCGCCGAGCGAGAACTGCTGACGCGAATGCCTGATCCATCTGATTCGCGAGCCCGGATCATCGACATCACGCCCGCGGGCGCAGACCTCGCCGTTCGGGCGGTGAAGGTTGTCGAAGATGCAGATCGTGCCTTCTTTGAAGTCGTTGACGACCAAGAGGCGCTGATAGCCGTGCTAAAAGCGCTGGGTCGATGATTCATGCCAATGCGGCGCTTTGGCCTCGTACCGCTAAACGTCCTTTATTTACGGTTTTCTCAAGCGCCTCCTTACCCACCTCGACTTTGCGCCGGCCCGATTGCACGCCCAATCACGTCGAACCGCTCGCACCATGCGCGACGACGGCTGGCGCGTCCGCATCCCTGCATCGAGAGATCGCCTGTCGTGAATCGATGCGCATGCCGCGACGCAAACGCGTCGGTCTCTTCCAGTTAACGCACGATGCGTCAGTGCGGCCCGCAGTACTTGAGTCCCGCTGCATCGAGCTGCCTGAGCTTCGCGTACAGCGTGGTGCGCGAAATACCCAGCTGCCGCGCGGCGGCCGACACATTGCCGTCGTGCTCGTCGAGCGCCCGGCGGATGGCATCGAGCGACTGCTCGTGCAGGCTGGCCTGCGGACTCGCAGCCGGCGTCGTGCCGCAGACATCGGCTGCGTACTCGAGCGTATCGGACTGGCGCGGCGTCGTCGCCCGATCGAGCGGCGCGCGCACGGTGCGCACCCAAACGTGACTGCCGTCGTCACGCGCGATCCGCTGCGGCGTGCGCGACGGTGTCAGTAAACGGCGCTGTTGCGCAGGCGTCGCGCCGGGAAACAACTGCCGAACCTCGCACGCGCCGACCGGCCCGGACGGTGCGAGATCGAGCATCTGGCGCGCCAGGCGGCTCACCGCGCGCACGCGGCCCGTTTCGTCGAGTGCGACGACGCCGGCGAGCGGCGTGCCGAGCCAGCGCGGATCGTATTGCACCTGCAGCAAATGGCAGTCGCGCAGCATCGCATACAGCCGCTGCTCGGCGGACAGTGCCGCATGGCGGAACTGTTCATGCAGCAGCACGACATTGCGTCGCCCGATGCCGGTGATGTCGAGCGCGCCGATCACCTCGCCGTCGAAGCCGACCAGCGGCACCGCGAGACAGAAGACCTTCGACAGTTCGTCAAGATAGTGCTGGGCGCCCGCGACGACAGCCTCCGCACCGTCGTGAATCACGCAGCTCGGCGCGGTCGTGCCGATGTTCGGCTCGACGATCCGGCGCCCGGCAACGATCGGCGTCAGCAGCGCTTCGTCGCACTGTGGGCTGCGTCGCACATGGACGACCGTGCCGCGCGGATCGACACAGAAGATCGTCCAGTCGCTGCCGCCGAACGCGGCCCACAGCGGTTCGATTTCTTGCGCGACGCAGCGGTACAGCCGCCGGCCGGCGCGCGAGTCATCGAGCTCGCCGAGCATTTCGTAGTGGGCGGTTTGCCACGGCAAGAGCCCGGCGTCGCGCGAACGCAGCCACGAGCGCGCGACGCTGGCCGGCAACGCCGTCTCCGGCAGCGGCTCACCCGCCGCGAAGCGGGCGCGGAGCCGGTCGAGGTCGACGGGCCGTGAAAGGGAGTCGGAGGCCATCTTCACGCTGCGTTCCATTTGGGGTCGAATGTCCGGGCCGGGCGTACCGGCCCGGCGTGTCGCGCGAATTCGCAATATAGCCCAGGGTCCGAAACAGCGTGTTTTCCACGGGGGCGCCGCCGCGTGTGGTCGACTCGGGGTCGCCCATGGCGGCGGCACCCCGCGCTCAATGCGGCAAACGCAGGATCGGCTTGAGCGTCAGGCCGTTGCTGCTGTCCTCCGCTGCCTGGTTGATCTGCTCGAGCGGGTAGAACTTCACCAGGCGGTCAAACGGAAACCGCCCTTGCAGATGGAGCTGCACGAGCTGCGGAATGAACGTCTGCGGCACGCTATCGCCTTCGACGATACCGCGGATCGTGTGGCCGCCGAGCAGCAGGCTGTTCACGTCGAATTCGGCCTTCGTGCCGAGCTTCGGCGCGCCCACCACGCCCATCGTGCCGCGCGAGCCGAGCGCGTCGATCCCTTGCGACAGCACGGCCGGCAACCCGGTCGATTCGAGCGCGAAGTCGACGCCGCCGCCGGTGATCTCGCGAATCGCGTCGACGACGTTGACTTCCTTGCTGTTGAGCGCGTGCGTCGCGCCGAGCTCCAGGGCCAGCGCGAGCCGCGACGGGACGATGTCGACGGCGATGATGGTGCTGGCGCCCGCAATGCGGGCGGCCATCACGGCGCTCATGCCGACCGCGCCCGCGCCGAAACTCGCGAAGCTGCTGCCCGGACGCACCGCGAGCGAATGAATCACCGCGCCGGCGCCGGTCTGGATCCCGCAGCCGAGCGGCCCGAGCAGTTCGAGCGGCGCCTCCGTCGGCACCTTGATCGCATTGTTCTCGCGTGCGAGCGCATAGCTCGCGAACGACGACTGCGCGAAGAAATGATCGTGCAGCGGCTGTCCGGATGCGTCGCGGATCGCGGTCTGTCCATCGGCGTCGGCGCCGCCGAAATTCAGCGGAAAGAACTGCCGGCAGTACGCGCCGTGACCGCCGACGCACGACGTGCAGTGGCCGCACGCGCCATAGGTGAGCACGACGTGATCGCCCGCGGCGAGCGTCTTCACGTTCGGGCCGACCGCCTCGACCACGCCGGCGCCCTCGTGACCGAGCACGGCCGGCAGCGGCACCGGGTAGTACTGGTCGCGCACGATCAGGTCGGTGTGGCACAGGCCCGTCGCGACGACGCGCACCAGCACCTCGTCGCCGCGCGGCGCACGGATCCGGGCGGATTCGATCGAGAAGCGTGCGCCGGCGGCGCGCGCGACGGCTGCGGTCATCACGCGTGTATCGTTTTCGGTGTACATGGTCGGTCTCCTTGTCAAAGCGGGTACAGCGGCGCTTCACCCTTGATCGTCAGCCACTGCCACTGCGTGAATTCTTCCCAGTTCGCGCTGCCGCCGATGCTCGAGCCGTTGCCCGATGCGCCGACGCCGCCGAACGGATTGATCGCTTCATCGTTGACGGTCTGGTCGTTGATATGCAACAGCCCGGTGTTCAACCGCTCGCCGATCCTGAGCGCGCGGCCGACGTCGGCGGACAGGATCGCCATCGACAGGCCGTATTCGCTCTGGTTCGCGAGCGCGATCGCATCCTCGTCGGTATCGAACGGCACGACGACCGCGACCGGCCCGAAAATCTCGTTGTCGAACGCCGGATTGCCGGGCGCGACGCCGCTCAGCACGGTCGGCTCGAAGAACAGGTCGCGATGGCCGCCGCCCGTCTCGACGCGTGCGCCGGCGCGGCGGGCCGCGTCGACCAGGCTCGCCGCGTGGTCGCGCTGCGCGGCATTGATCAGCGGGCCGAGGCCGACGTCCGCGGTCGCGGGGTCTCCCACCCGCAGACTTTGCGCCTTCTCGACGAGCTTCGCGACGAAGCGGTCGTGAATCTTGCGCTGCACGAGCACACGGCCGGTCGCCATGCAGATCTGGCCCTGGTGCAGGTACGCGCCCCATGCCGTGTTGGCGACGGCGCGCTCGAGATCGGCGTCGTCGAGCACGATCAGCGAGTTCTTGCCGCCGAGTTCGAGCGATACCTTCTTCAGGTGGCGGCCCGCCGCTTCGCCGACCTTGCGCCCGGCCGCGGTGGAGCCGGTGAACTGGATCATCGCGACGTGCGGATCGGCGACCAGCGCCGCACCGGCCGCGCCGTCGCCGGGCAGCACGTGCAGCACGCCTTCCGGCAAGCCGGCGAGCTCGAACACGCGGGCGATCGCGACACCGCCGCTCACGGCAGTGCGCGGATCGGGCTTCAGCACGACTGCATTGCCGAGCGCGAGCGCCGGCGCGACCGCGCGCATCGCGAGGTACAGCGGGAAGTTGAATGGCGAGATCACGCCGCCCGCCAACTAGCGAACGCTACCAAGACCGTCCCCCAGCTTTCCACGATCACGCCGCGCTGGCTGACCCACTTGCTGCAATGGGTGCCGGTCGAGGCCGGCATCTATCGGCTGAACC
>NZ_JAAGPM010000190.1:0-12297 GCF_017104865.1 Burkholderia sp. Ac-20349 | reverse complement strand
GCAGCCCGGCCTTGATCAGCGACTGGCGCGCCGGGTTCTGCCCGGAACCGGCCGTCAGCACCTGGCCCATGATCACTTCGCTGACCTGCTCGGGCTTCACGCCCGCACGCTCCAGCACCGCGCGGATCACCGTCGCGCCCAGCTCCGGCGCCGCAATCTTCGCAAGCGAACCGCCGAATTTGCCGACCGCGGTCCGCGCGGCCGATACGATCACTACATCCGTCATGTCCAGTTCCTGCATTGAAATCAGTTCGTCGTTCCGACACCGGCTCTGACACCGGCGCGAGCCGGCCTCGGCTGGCGCTCGCGCATCCCGGGCCATCCGGCGCGAGAGCGGTCGCACGCCGCCGGACGGGCGAGCGGCACCCGTTCGCACGGACGGCACACCGGTACGGCTCGCCGGGTCACCGGCGCGTTGCGGCAAACCGGACGTTCACCGAACGCCACGCGGCACACGCGGCGTCCGGCGCCATCCGGCGCCGATCAATCGTGTCGCGCGCGTGCGCGACACGTGCTTGCGTGGCTACGCGATTACGCAGCCGATTCGCGTGCGGCTGCTGCGTCCTTGCGTGCGGCGGCAGCCGTTTGCTTCGCGCCGCGCGTTGCCGTTTCGCTGACCGCATCGAAGCCGCTCTGGGCCGCTTCGATCGCCTGGCCCGTCGCTGCGCGCACGGAGTCGGCTGCGGCGGTCGCCGCGGACAGCGCCGAGTTCAGCGCGGCCACCACCGGCGCCGAGCCGGCCGGCGCATGCTTCGACAGCTCGCCCAGCACGTCCTTCAGGCGCTTGTCGTTCTGTTCGTATTGCGCTTGCGCGACCTTGGCCCATTCGGACTGCGTCGACACCGCGATGTCGAACAGATGGCGGCCATACGACACGGCCTTGCCGGCCGCTTCCTGCGGCGCTGCGACCTGCTGGGCGAAACCCGCGGCCGGATTGCTGCTGTTGAACGCGTTCTTCAGCTTGTCCTCATATTCCTCGAGCGCCGTCCGGGCCGCTTGCAGGTTGAGTTCGACGACAGCCTCGAAACCTTGGATCGCCGGACGGGCGATCGCAAACCACGCGGCGATACCGGACTGATAATCGGCGTTGAGTTTTTCGGGGGCAAATACGGACATCGGGCACGCTCCTGTTAGCAATGCGAGAGACGACGTAAGGAAAATTGGAAGCCGGATCGACAGCAGACTTCCTTATTGACAACCCGTCACTTATTTGAGTACGGGAAGTTGAAGGAGTCCATTCTAGAGCGATTAATTGTCAATTAAATGGCATTAATACTAGGTGTAAACCCTTATTTCTATTCAAGACGACCGCTGGAACACGCGATGCGCCGATCGCGCAGACAAAAATGCATACCCCTCTGTCCCGCAATGTATTTTTACCTTTTTACAGGATAGCGGATCATGACGTCGCGCAACATTTACCAATCCATTATTCCGTTTATTAGAAAACCGGGACGTATTGAAAATGGAGCGGTCGCTTATGTAATCGTTTTTTCTGGATTTATTATGAAACCGTTTCCGCGATTATTAATGACGGGATCAATGATCGGATGAATTGCGGGTCGTAATGGAAAACGGCCGCGTGATGCAGCCTCGTCTCCATCGGGCAGCCGCGAAATCAGCCGGCCAGTTCGCGATGCAGCGCGAGGAACTCCTGCGCGAGCTTGTGCCCGGGTTCCAGATGGATCACCGGCTTCGACTGCTGATGCGACTCGCGGATCTTCACCGACGCCGACAGCCTCGACGCGAGCACCGGCAGCCCTTCTTCGACGAGCTCGTCGACCAGCCGCTGCGGCAGGCTCGCCCGCGGCTGGAACTGGTTGATCACGATCCCTTCCACCTCGAGCGCCGCGTTGTGGTCCTGCTGGATTTCCTTCACGTTCTCGAGCAGCGTGTACAGCGCGCGGCGCGAGAAATCGTCGCAGTCGAACGGGATCAGGCAGCGCTCGACCGCGATCAACGCCGAACGCGTATAGAAATTCAGCGCGGGCGGCGTGTCGATGTACACGGCGTCGTAGGTGTCGAGCTCGTTCAGCGCGTCGCGCAGCTTGTAGATCTTGTAACGCGATTCGAGCTTGCCGTGCAGCGTGTCGAGATCCGGATGCGCGGGCATCACGTCGAGCCCTTCGAACGGGGTCGGATGGATGAACGACGCGACGTCGACCGGACGGAAGTTGAAGGTCAGTGCGGTTTCGAAGAAATCGGCGACGCCCGGCTGCGCGTCGGCCGCGGCGTCGCCGAGCAGGTAGCGCGTGGAGTTCGCCTGCGCATCGAGATCGATGACGAGCGTGCGCAGCCCTTCGCTCGCGCTGATCGCCGCCAGGTTGCAGACGATCGTCGATTTGCCCACGCCGCCCTTCTGGTTGAATACGACCCGCCGCATTGTGTCTCCTGTCGATCTGGATGTCGAAACGGACAGGATAGGCACGCAATCATGGCGCGCGCGTGAATGTGTCGACGCGGCGTGCGTCGGCTCGCGCCCCCGCGAGCGCGGGGGCCAAAAGGTTCAGCGACGCACCAGCGCCACGACGTACACGCAGGTTTCGGTTCCCGCATTGAAGAACGTGCACGGCGCGGGCGGCCCGAGCTGCAGGCAGTCGCCGGTGCGAAGCTCGTGGGTCAGCTCCCCTTCGTCGAACGTGAGCGTCCCCTGTTGCACCCAGATCTGCTGGTGCTGGAACGTAAACGCGGACGACGGATACGACACCCGCACGCCCGCGGGCAAGTTCACCTCGACCAACTCGAGCATGCCGCCGTTGCGCGGCGAAACGGCGCGCCGCAGGTAGCCCGTCTCCGGGTCCTGCCACACCAGTTGCTCGGCGTGGCGGCTCAACCGTTCTCCCGACTGCTCCGCCAGCGACAGCAGCATCGACAACTGCAGACCGAACGCGCCCGACAGACGGCCGAGCAACATCGCGGTCGGGCTGGCGGCCCCGCGCTCGATCTTGCTGATCATGGCCTTCGACACGCCGGACCGCTCGGCGAGGTCGCCCAGCGACCAGCCGCGCGACTCGCGTTCGATGCGAATGCGCTGCGAAATCGCGGGCGTGGGATCGATGGTCGAAGACGTCATGCCGGGCTTCCAGGTTTGCGGTAGCGAAATTATACGGCGCGGCCTCTCCCCGGCCGGCTTCGCCCCGGTCATCCCCCCTGCGTCACCCCCGTCGCCTCGCGTAAACCCCTGTGCGAAAGATTATTGATCGTAGCCAAACGTCTACTATAGTAAACAGCAAGCGAGTTTGATCTCGTCCCCATTTCGTTGCAGACAAGGAGTAGACATGCCGCGTGAAATCCGACTGAACGCCTTCGAGATGAACTGCGTGGGCCATATCCAGCAAGGTCTGTGGACGCACCCCCGCGACCAGTCGTCACGCTACGGCGAGCTGCAGTACTGGGTCGACTATGCGAAGAAGCTCGAGCGCGGCCTGTTCGACGGCATGTTCTTCGCCGACGTGGTCGGCGTGTACGACGTCTACGGCGGCAACGCGGACGCCGCGCTGCGCCATGCGGTGCAGGTGCCGGTCAACGATCCGCTCATGCTGATCCCGGCGATGGCCGCGGCCACGCAACACCTGGGCTTCGGCGTGACGGCCAACCTCACGTACGAGCAACCGTTCCTGTTCGCACGCCGCATGTCGACGCTGGATCACCTGACCGGCGGCCGGATCGGCTGGAACATCGTCACCGGCTATCTCGACAGCGCCGCGCGCGCCATCGGCATCGACGGGCAGATCGCGCACGACGACCGCTACGACCTCGCCGACGAATACATGTCGCTCGTCTACCAGCTCTGGGAAGGCAGCTGGGACGACGACGCCGTCGTGGCCGACCGCGCCGGCGCGATCTACGCCGATCCGTCGAAGGTTCGCGCGATCCATCACCACGGCAAGCAGTACAAGGTCGACGCGATGCATCTGTGCGCGCCGTCGCCGCAACGCACGCCGGTGCTGTACCAGGCCGGCTCGTCGGCGCGCGGCTGCCGCTTCGCCGCGACGCACGCCGAATGCGTGTTCGTGAACGGCCAGAAGATGGACGCCGTGAAGGAGATCGTCGGCGAGATCCGCGCGCAGGCGGTGCAGCTCGGCCGCGACGCCGGCGACGTCAAGGTGTTCATGGGCGCCACGCCGATCGTCGGCCGCACCGATGCCGAAGCGCAGGAGAAGTTCGACGAATATCGCCGCTACGTCAGCTCGGAAGGCGCGCTGGCGCACGCGGCCGCGTCGCTCGGCATCGACTTCGCGAAATACGACCTCGACGAACCGATCGACACCACGAAGAGCCAGGCAATCGTGTCGAACGTCGCGGCCATGACGCGCGCAGCCGGCCCGCAATGGACGCGCCGCAAGCTGCTCGAACAGATGGTGCTCGGCAGCCGCCAGGTGCCGTGGGTGGGATCGGCCGAACGCATCGCAGACCTGATGATGGCGTGGAGCGAAACCACCGGCATCGACGGGTTCAACCTGTCGCGCACCGTGGTGCCGGAATGCTTCGAGGACGTGATCGATCACGTCGTGCCGCTGCTGCAGGAGCGCGGCGCGTACAAGACGTCATACGGCGGCGGCACCTACCGCAACAAGCTGTTCGGCCATGACCGCCTGCCTGCCACACACACGGCTGCGCAATACCGCTCGGGTAGCAAGCCCGCCTGATCTTCACGCCAAACCGATCCCATTTGAGCGAGGCATCGAACATGGACCAGACCACGGTCGACAAAGCGACCTTCCGCGAAGCGATGGCCGGCCTCGGCGCCGCCGTCAACGTCATCACCACCGACGGCCCCGGCGGCCTCGCCGGCTGCACCGCGTCCGCGGTGTGCGCGGTGACCGACGATCCGCCGACGCTGCTCGTCTGCATCAACCGCGCGAGCCGCAACAATACGGTCATGCGCGAGAACGCGCGGCTGTGCATCAACGTGCTGTCGGCCGAGCAGCGCGACATCGCGATGCAGTTCGCGACCAAGGACCTGTCGATCGAAGCGCGCTTCGCGAGCGGCGCCTGGGATCGCCTGACAACCGGTGCGCCCGTGCTGCGCGGCGCGGTCAGCGTGCTCGACTGCGAAGTCGCGTCGGTGACCGAAGTCGGCACGCACACGGTCTTCTTCTGCGAAGTCAAGGCGGCACGAACCACCGGCGACCTCGACGGCCTCATCTACTTCGGGCGCGGCTTCCATCGCGTCGGCGCAGCCGCGCAAGCGGCCGCCGCCTGACGACGGGGACCTCATGGACCGTACTTCCCCATACGACGCGCCGGCGGCCGGCCCCCGCGCCGAACGATGCGCGCCGCGAGGCAAGCTGCCGTCGCTCGTCATCGTGCTGTTCGCGCAGGTTGCCGCGATGGGCGTCTGGTTCTCGTCGACCACGGCGATGGCGCTGATCAAGCTGTCGCACGCGATCGCGCCGTTCGACGAAGCGATGCTGACCAGCGCGGTGCAACTGGGTTTCGTCGCCGGAACCATCGTTTCCGCCACGCTGTCGCTGCCCGACCGCCACGACCTGCGGCGGCTGTTCATGGGCTCCGCGCTGGTGGCCGCCCTCGCCACCGGGCTGCTCGCGGTCCTGCCGCCGACCGGCACCCCCGTCGTCGTGCTGCGGTTCGTGACCGGCATGTGCATGGCCGGCGTCTATCCGGTCGGGATCCGCCTCGTCGCGACCTGGGCCAACGCCGACCTCGGCCTGCTGATCGGCCTGCTCGTCGGCGCGCTCACGCTCGGCTCGGCCAGCCCGCACCTGGTGGCCGGCATGCCGGGGCTCGACTGGCGCCTGATCTATCTCGTGGCAGCCGGCTTCGCGCTGCTCGCGGCGATCGCGATCGGCTTTGCCGGTATCGGCCCGAACTTGAAACGCGCCGCGCGCATCGACGTGCGCAAGGTGACGCAGGCGTGGCGCAATCCCGCGGTGCGGCTCGCCAATCTCGGCTATCTCGGCCACATGTGGGAGCTGTACGCGATGTGGGCGTGGCTCGGGCTGTTCCTGCAGCAGACGCTCGCGTCCCATGGCATGGCCGGCTACCGCTCGAAGGCCGAGGCGCTGACGTTCGCCGTCATCGCGTTCGGCGCGGCCGGCGCCTGGGCCGGCGGCTGGCTCGCCGACCGCGTCGGCCGCACGCTCGTCACGATCGGCGCGATGGCGGTGAGCGCGACCTGCGCGGCCACCATCGGCTGGCTGTCCGGCGCGCCGCTGGCGCTCGTCGTCGCGGTCGCGTTCGTGTGGGGCTTTTCCGTGATCGCGGATTCGGCCCAGTTCTCCGCGAGCGTCGCCGAACTCGCCGAGCCCACCTCCGTCGGCACGTTGCTGACCGCGCAGACCTGCGCGGGTTTTCTGGTGACGCTCGTCAGCATCCATCTCGTGCCGGACGTCGTCGCGCAGTTCGGCTGGCGCGGCGGCATGGGCATCCTCGCGATCGGCCCGGCCCTCGGCTGCCTCGCGATGTGGCGCCTGCGCCGGCACCCCGATTCACGACGCATGGCCGGCGGCAAACGCTAGTCGCGCCCTCTTCCCCCCAGTCATCCCGAACCCTGACATGCATTCCTATCCCGACATCAAGATGCTGATCGGCGGCGAGTGGCGCAGCGCGCCCGGCGCGCCGATCGTCAACCCGTCCGACGAGACGACGATCGGCACCGTGCCGACCGCGCGCGCGGCCGACCTCGACGACGTGCTCGCCGCCGCCGAACGCGGCTTCCGGATCTGGCGCGGCACTCCGCCCGCGCAGCGCGCGGAAATCATGCTGCGCGCGATCGCGCTGCTGAAGGAACGCGTCGACGCGATCGCGTACGCGATCTCGCTCGAGCAAGGCAAGACGCTCGCGCAGGCCCGCGCGGAAGTCCTGCGCGGCTGCGACCTGATGACCTGGGACGCGAACGAGGGCAAGCGCCTGTACGGACGCGTGATCCCGGCCGCGCCGGGCATGCGTCACACGGTCGTGCGCGAACCCGTCGGCGTGATCGCCGCGTTCACGCCGTGGAACTTCCCGATGAGTTCGCCGGCGCGCAAGGTCGGCGGCGCACTCGCGGCCGGCTGCGCGATCATCCTGAAGGCCGCGGAAGAAACGCCCGCCGGCGCGGTGCTGATGGCGCAGGCGTTCAAGGACGCCGGGCTGCCCGACGGCGTGTTCAACCTCGTGTTCGGCGATCCGGCGATGATCTCGGCGCACCTGATCGCGAGCCCCGTCGTGCGCGGCATCACCTTCACCGGGTCCACGCCGGTGGGCAAGCACCTCGCCGGGCTCGCCGCGCAGGCGATGAAACCGGCGATCCTCGAGCTCGGCGGGCATGCGCCGGTGATCGTCTGCGAGGACGCGGACCCCGATGCCGCGGCGCAGGCATGCGTCAACGGCAAGCTCAACAACGCCGGGCAGGTATGCGTCGCGCCGACGCGCTTTTTCGTGCACCGGAACGTCTATGACGCGTTCGTCGCGGCGTTTGCCCGTCATGGCGGCGCGGTCCGCGCGGGCCACGCGCTGGAATCGACGAGCGACATCGGCCCGGTCGTCAACGCACGCCGGCGCGACGCGCTGCAGGCGCTGCTCGACGACGCGCTCGCGCGCGGCGCGCGGCTCGTCTGCGGCGGCCAGCGGCCAGCCGGCCCCGGCTACGTGTTCCCGTTCACCGCGCTGGCCGACGTGCCCGCCGATGCGCGCGCAATGCACGAAGAGCCGTTCGGCCCGCTGTCGCTGATCGTGCCCGTCGACAGCCTCGACGAAGCGATCGAACGCGCGAACAGCCTGCCGTACGGGCTTGCCGGCTATGCGTTCACGCGCTCGTCGTCGAACGCGTACCGCCTCGGCGACGCGCTCGAGGTCGGCAACCTGGCCATCAACCACCTGGTGTCGGCCGTCTCCGAAACGCCGTTCGGCGGCGTCAAGGAAAGCGGCTACGGGCGCGAAGGCGGCACCGAGGGGCTCGAGTGCTATACGCACGTCAAGAGCATCTCGCACCTCATGGATCCGGCGTAACCCGACGGCGGACCTGATGCGGTGAGCATGCCGGACGCGCCACCGCAAACGTAGCGGGCGCGCGGGCGCCGGCCGATCGTCATCGGCCGCGCCCGCGTCCCGACAATCACAAGGGCACACTCTGGAGATCATTCATGCGCCCCGTCCATCTATTAGCAGTCCTGCCTGTCCTGATGGTTCTCGTCGGTCCGTTCTTCCTGAATCGCGTCACGCCATACGTGTTCGGCATCCCGTTCCTGCTCGCATGGCTATCGAGCGCGCTCGTGATCACATCGGTCGTGATGGCCGTCATTTTCTATGCCGATCGCGCGCGGCTCGCCGCGAACCGCGTCGACCACGAAGGAGCCTGACATGAACAGCGCCTTGATCTTCATCGCTCTGGTTGTCGCGCTGGCGCTGTTCCTGGGTATCCGGGCGCGCCGCGGCAAGACCATGAGCCTCGAGCAATGGGCGGTCGGCGGACGCGGCTTCGGCGCCGCGATCGTGTTCCTGCTGATGGCCGGCGAGATCTACACGACCTTCGTGTTCCTCGGCGGCAGCGGGTATGCGTATGGCCACGGCGCCGGCGCGTACTACCTGCTCGGCTACGGCAGCCTGCCGTTCATCCTGTCGTACTTCCTGCTGCCGCCGATCTGGCGCTACGCAAAGGCGCGCGGACTGATCTCGCAGCCCGACTTCTTCGCCGCGAAGTACGACAGCCCCGCGCTGGGCGTGCTCGTCGCACTGGTCGGCTTCGCCGCGCTGATTCCGTACCTGGTGCTGCAGCTGAAGGGGCTCGGCATCATCGTCAGCGTGTCGTCGTACGCGGCGCTGTCGTCGAACCAGGGCATCGTGATCGGCGCGTGCGTGGTCGCGCTGTATGTCGCGCTCTCCGGCGTGCACGGTTCCGCCTGGACGTCGGTGGTCAAGGACGCGCTCGTGATGTTCGTCGCGGTGTTCCTCGGCCTGTACCTGCCCTACCACTACTACGGCGGCGTCAACGGCATGTTCGTCGCGATCGAACAGGCCAAACCCGGCTTCCTCGCGCTGCGCGACGTCGGCGAAAGCCCGGTGTGGATGGTGTCGACGGTCGTGCTGTCGACGCTGGGTTTCTACATGTGGCCGCACATGTTCATGGCGATCTACACGGCCAAGCGCGAAGAGGTGCTGCGTCGCAACGCGTTCGTGCTGCCGGTCTATCAGCTGATGCTGCTGTTCATCCTGTTCGTCGGCTTTTCGGCGGTGCTCGTCGTGCCGGGCCTCACCGGCGGCGACATCGACCTCGCGCTGTTCAAGGTGTCGCTCAAGACGTTCGACCCGTGGTTCGTCGGCATCATCGGTGCCGCCGGCGTGCTGACCGCGCTCGTGCCCGGCTCGATGATCCTGATGACCGCATCGACACTGCTCGCGAACAACGTCTATCGCCCGCTGCGCCCGCACGTGAGCAGCGCGCACGTGGCGCTCGTCGCGAAGTGGCTCGCGCCGGCGATCATGGCCGTGGCCGTGCTGTTCACGCTGAACGGCGGCCAGACCATCGTCGCGCTGCTGCTGATGGCCTACGCGCTCGTCACGCAACTGTTCCCGGCGCTGGTCGCGAGCCTGGTCGGCAAGCACTTCGTCACGCGGCCGGCCGCGTTTGCCAGCATCATCGTCGGCGAGGCCACCGTGGCCTGGGTGTCGCTGACGAAAAAATCGGTCGCGACGCTGTTCCCGTTCCTGCCCGATGCGCTGAAAGACCTCAACGTCGGCACCGTCGCACTGGTCTTCAACATCGCGACCCTGGTGATCGTCTCGCTGCTCACGCGGCGCACGGCCGGCGCGCGGCAACTGTCGGCCGACGCCTCCTGAAACCGCTGTATCGATACGCGCGGCCGGCCCCCGAACCGGGCCCGGCCGCGCCGGTGAACACCATGACCCCTACTCCCGACAAGCCGCGCATCGCGTTCGTGCAGGCCGGCTGGCACGCCGACCTGCTGAATGGCGCGCGCGACACCTTTCACGCCCGCATGGCCGAGCACGGCGTGCCGGCCGCGCAGATCGCGTGCTTCGACGTACCGGGCGCGTTCGAGATTCCGCTGTTCGCGCGGCGTCTCGCCCGAACCGGCGAATACGACGCGATCGTCGGCGCGGCGCTGGTGGTCGACGGCGGCATCTACCGGCACGAGTTCGTCGCCCAGGCCGTCGTCGACGGGCTGATGCGCGTGCAGCTCGATACCGACGTGCCCGTTTTCTCGATGTCGCTCACGCCCCACCGCTTTCACGCGCACGACGAACATCACGCGTTCTTCCGGCAGCACCTGCTCGACAAGGGGCGCGAAGTGGCCGACGCGTGCGCCGGCATGCTGCGCGCGCTGAAGCAGATCGAATCGTCATCCTGATGAACCACACCGCACCATGAAACCCATTCTTGATCTGGACACGCTGCTCGCGACCGGCGACGACGCGCTGCGCGCGGTGCGCCGCGACCTTCACGCGCACCCCGAACTGAGATTCGACGAACATCGCACGGCCGACGTCGTCGCGAGCCATCTCGCGCAGCTCGGTTATGCGGTCGATCGCGGGATGGCCGGCACCGGCGTCGTCGCGAGCCTGCCGGGCCAGGATCCATCGCGCGGCATCGTGCTGCGCGCCGACATGGATGCGCTGCCGATCCGCGAAGCCAATACGTTCGCGCATGCGTCGTGCCACGACGGGATCATGCATGCGTGCGGACACGACGGCCACACTGCGATGCTGCTCGGCGCCGCGCGCGTGCTCAAGGCGTTGCCGCCGCTGGCCGGTGCCGTGCACTTCGTGTTCCAGCCCGGCGAGGAAGGTGGCGCCGGTGCGCAGAAAATGATCGACGACGGCCTGTTCGCGCGCTTCCCGACGGAAGCCGCGTTCGGCATGCACAACTGGCCCGGCCTGCCGGCCGGCGAATTCGGCTTGCGGGTCGGCCCGATCATGGCCGCCGGCGTACGCTTTCGCATCACCGTGCGCGGCAAGGGCGCGCACGCCGCGCAGCCGCATCTCGGCCTCGATCCGGTGCCGCTCGCCTGCTCGGTGGTGCTCGAATGCCAGACACTGGCCGCGCGGCACAAGGATCCGGTGGCGCCGGCCGTGATTTCGGTCTGCATGATGCGCGCGGGCGACACGGACAACGTGATTCCCGATTCGGCGGAGCTGCGCGGCACGATCCGGACGCTGTCGTCGGCCGTCCTCGACAAGCTCCAGGCCGACGTCGCGCGCCTGTGCGGCGGCCTCGCGATCGCGCACGGCGCCGCGATCGACGTCGAGTTCTTCCAGTACTACCCGGCCACGGTGAACACGCCGGCCGAAACGGCGCTGTGCGAGCGCGTGATGCGCCGGACGTTCGGCGATGCCGCAACGCACGCGGACGTCCCGCCGAACATGACGTCGGAGGACTTCGGCTTCATGCTCGAAGCCCGGCCAGGCACCTACGCGCTGATCGGCAACGCACCGCGCGGGCAGGCCGGCGTCGGGCTGCACCACCCCGCGTACGACTTCAACGACGACATCATTCGCGACGGCGTCCGCTACTGGGTCGAACTCGCGCACGCGTACTACGACGAGCGACCGGCCGCCATCGCGGGGGCAGACCGGCTCGCGCCGGCGCGTCCCTGATCCCGCACCCGGCCGGGCTCGATTGCCGCGCATGGCCGCATGCCCGGCAAACCATTGACGACTTCGAAGCGAGGAAACGATGTTGATACGAGATGCAGTCGTCGCGGACATGGCAGCCGTGACCGCGATCTACAACGATGCGGTCGAGCACTCCACCGCGATCTGGAACGACACGACCGTCGATGTCGCAAACCGCGTGAAGTGGCTGGATGACCGCGCGCACGCGGGCTATCCGGTCATCGTCGCGGTCGATGCGGCCGGCGACGTGCTCGGCTATGCGTCGTTCGGCGATTGGCGCGCGTTCGACGGCTATCGCCATACGGTCGAGCATTCGGTCTATGTGCGGCAGGATCAGCGGGGCCGCGGCGTAGGCAAGCTGCTGATGCTGGAACTCGTCGCGCGGGCGGGCGCGCTCGGCAAACATGTGATGATCGCCGGCATCGAAGCCGGGAATGCCGGATCGATCGGCCTTCACAAGGCGCTCGGGTTCGAGCAGGTGGGGCACCTGCCGCAGGTCGGCGCGAAGTTCGGGAAGTGGCTGGACCTCGTCTTTCTGCAACGCGTGCTCGATGCCCGCGACGCTCCCGGCGAACATCGCGGCCCCCGGGCCGGCTAGCTGTGAAGCGTCAAGAGGTTGTTTCTCGACGCAGGAAGTCTCGCCATCGGCGCAATGCCGCCGATGGCGCTATGAGCCCGATGCCAGTTGTAGTGATGCTGCCAACTCGCCAGGGCTTCGATGCG